>NZ_JANPCM010000126.1:0-11355 GCF_031430955.1 Ferruginibacter sp. | reverse complement strand
AATTGTATTATTGTAGACGATGATCTTCTTTCTCAAAGTATATTAAAAAACTATCCAAGGGGAATGAACCCTTTGTATAAGCCATTGACATCTATTGTACATAAATCAGAAGAGTGGGTATTAAAATTATGGAATATAATAAATGAATGGAGTAATGAAAATAAAATCTACTGGCAACTTGCTTTTTTTGATTGTTTACCAAAAGAGTTTGCAAACGAATTTTACAAAGATGTACTACTTAAAACATACTCTTCTTTTGAAAAGAATATTGGTTATTTAAGATTCGAAAGCGTTGAAAAATATCTTCCAATAGACAAAGATATAATTCATAAAACACTAAGAATTATTGTCGACAAAATTGAAAATAATAAATTAAGCATTGCGCTATCTTATCACTTTTTTGAAAATTATTCCAAATTCATTAATGAAGACTTTGAGTTGTTGTCCAAAGCCTATATTCAACAAGAAAAAATTAGTAGCCATTTTGACTTGGAAAGAAAAGGATTAAAAACACTTCTTGAAATTAAGCAGGACTTTCTATATGAATATCTAACTCAATTTTATACAGATACAGATTGGCTTAACAGGAATAATCATAATCATTTGCCCTTCGTATGGGATTTGGACAATCATGAAGCTATTATAGAAAAAGCAGCCGACCTGATAATTGAACATAATCCCTATTTTGGAATTGGGGATTATTCTCTAAATATTCTATTCAGTCACCTTACAGAAGCCCAGCAAACAAAAGCAAAGGCTTTTATTCTTATGTATATTTCCAAATTCAACACAGACTACAAGAAAATGAATACCGTTTTTGATATTGTGCGTAATCTTTTTAAAGATTTTTTTGAAATATCATTCACTCACTATCTAACTTTAAATACAGACTTAGATACATTTAAAGAAATTTATTGGAGAGGAAACGCAGGTTCATATAGTGGTGATGTCATAATTGGTGAAGTACAAGCAAGAGACTGGCAAAATATATTAACAATCGTTGACAAACTAAAAAATCAATTAGACCTCATACCGATAAAAGCATATATAAAGAAGCAAATCGAGTATGAATTGAAAAGTGGAGAAGAAGAAAGAAAAAGAAAATTTTTAACCCCTGGCTGGTAGACAAGCACTAACGCACAACATTGGTATTGCTACAAGTGGGGCTGGACGTTGAAACTTCGGCTGTTTGTTTACTATGTAAAGCAAGTTGGGCATTACAAACTTAGCTTCAGCAAATTGCAAAGCCGGTCTTCAGTACTTATTCGCCTTCGTGGGTGCATCGCTTCTACCATCGCCGCTGCTTGGTTTTTAACCAGCAGTGTATATTTCCTAAACTACTAAAGCAAAAAAGGAGCAAGAAATTAATCTTGCTCCTTTTATATCATGAACGAATTAAAAATTCGTTTTACTCATCATCATCAAAACTCATTGCTTCCTTAGTTGTCATAAGCAATTCGTATTCTTCTTTACTGCCCACAATCATATTTTCAAACTCACGTAAACCTGTACCAGCCGGTATATGATGTCCTGTAATAACGTTCTCTTTCAGTCCAAGCATTAAATCTGTTTTACCCTGTATGGCTGCAGATGATAATACTTTAGTTGTTTCCTGGAATGATGCAGCAGATATCCAGCTGTGTGTACCCAATGATGCCTTTGTAATCCCTAACAACAACGGTGAAGAAGTTGCAGGATGTGCATCACGGAACTCCACTAACTTTTTATCTGCCCTTCTTAAAATAGAATTCTCTTCACGTATATCACGTAGGGTAGCTATCTGACCAGTTTTTAATTTGGTGCTTTCGCCAGCTTCGGTAACTACTTTCTTATCAAAGATGTAATCATTCTCTGCATTAAAATCGTGCCTGTCTTCTGTATCCCCTTCTAAAAATTTAGTATCACCTGCATCTTCTACAGTTACTTTACGCATCATCTGCCTAACAATAACTTCAACGTGTTTATCATTAATTTTTACACCCTGCAAACGGTAAACTTCCTGAATTTCATTTACCACATATTCCTGCACAGCAAATGGTCCTTTAATAGCTAAGATATCAGCCGGGGCAGTTTGTCCGTCACTTAATGCAGCACCGGCTTTTACAAAGTCACCATCCTGCACCAAAATCTGGCGGCTCAATGGCACTAAGTATTTTTTAACTACGCTGTCTTTTGCTTCTACAATAATCTCCCTGTTACCACGCTTGATAGCACCAAACGCAACCACACCATCAATTTCGCAAACAACCGCAGGGTTGCTTGGGTTTCTTGCTTCAAATAATTCAGTTACACGTGGCAGACCTCCCGTAATATCTTTCAGCTTGCTTAATACCCTTGGTATCTTAACTAAAACCTGTCCGCTTCTTACATCATCACCTTCTTCTACTACTACGTGTGAGCCTACAGGTAAGTTATAAGATTTTTTATCTTTTCCTTCTACAATAATTACTGGTAGTTTAGTTTTATCTTTTGTTTCAATAACCACTTTTTCACGGTGACCGGTTTGTTCATCCGATTCATCACGGTAAGTAATACCATCTAACAACGCTTCAAATTTAATAACACCACCAACCTCTGCAACAATTACATTATTAAATGGATCCCATGTACAGATCACATCGCCTTTGGTAACTTTCTGTCCGTCTTTTACATTTAATGTAGCACCGTAAGGAACGTTATTGGTAATTAATAAACGGTCGTTTTTAATATCCATAATTCTTACCTCACCGGTACGGCCAATTACCACATGTACTTTTTTACCTTCATTATCTTCTGTGGCTACTGTACGCAAACCGTCAAACTGAATGGTACCATCAAACTTAGCCGGTAAAGTAGATTCTACAGAAGCAGAACCTGCCACACCACCCACGTGGAAAGTACGTAACGTTAACTGTGTACCCGGCTCACCAATTGATTGTGCTGCAATAATACCCACTGCATCGCCACGCTGTGCCAGCATACCCGATGCAAGGTTTTTACCATAACACCTAACACACACACCACGCTTGCTTTCGCAGGTAAGTACCGAACGTATTTCAACAGTTTCAATGCCGCTTTCATCAATTTTCTTAGCCATATCTGCACTGATCTCTTCACCTGCTGTAATCAATAATTCTTCAGTTAAAGGATGATATACATTATGCAATGAAGTCCTTCCTTCAATCCTGTCGCTTAATGCTTCAATAATATCTTCATTATCTTTTAATGCTGATGTAGCATTACCACGAAGTGTTCCGCAATCTTCTTCATTAATTACTACATCCTGGCTAACGTCAACCAACCTACGGGTTAAGTAACCGGCATCCGCAGTTTTCAAAGCCGTATCCGCCAAACCTTTACGGGCACCATGCGTACTGATAAAATACTCCAATACACTTAAACCATCTTTAAAGTTTGCAAGAATTGGATTTTCAATGATCTCACTTCCTGATGAACCTGATTTACGTGGCTTAGCCATCAATCCCCTCAAACCTGCAAGCTGTTTGATCTGCTGCTTACTACCACGGGCACCCGAATCCAGCATCATATAAACAGAGTTGAAACCTTGTTTATCATTTGCCAGCTCACGAATTAATGTTTCCGTTACTTTAGTATCCACACGGCTCCAGATATCAATAATTTGGTTGTAACGCTCATTATTGGTGATAAGACCCATGTTATAGTTATCCCACACTTCACTTACTTCTACCTGTGCGTTATCAATCAATTCCTGTTTAACATCAGGAATAATTAAGTCATTAATGTTAAATGATAATCCACCACGGAATGCCATACGGTATCCCAATGTTTTAATATCATCTAAGAATTTTGCTGTTACCGGAACGTTGGTCCATTTTAAAATATCACCAACAATTTCCCTCAATGCCTTTTTAGTTAACAAGGCATTTATAAATCCAACTGTTTTAGGTACGTGCTGATTAAAAATTACACGGCCTACAGTTGTTTCAATAAGTTTGAAAGTTAAAGTTCCGTCTGCATTACGGAAGTTGACTTTTACCCTGATGTTAGCATGCAAGTCAATTTGCTTTTCGTTGTAAGCAATGATAACCTCATCAGCAGAGTAAAACGCTTTGCCTTCTCCTTTTACTTTTTCTGTTGCAGTTGATTTTTTACCCTTGGTAATGTAATACAATCCCAATACCATGTCCTGAGAAGGAAGGGTAATTGGCGTACCATTTTGTGGGTTCAAAATATTGTGAGAAGAAAGCATTAATAACTGAGCTTCCAATACAGCAGCATTACTTAAAGGTACGTGTACCGCCATCTGATCACCATCGAAATCGGCGTTGAAAGATGTGGTAACTAATGGATGCAATTGTATCGCCTTACCTTCAATCAATTTTGGCTGAAATGCCTGGATTGACAAACGGTGAAGAGTTGGGGCTCTGTTCAACATTACAGGGTGACCTTTCAAAATATTTTCTAAGATATCCCAGATAATAGCTTCTTTTTTATCAACTAATTTTCTTGCACTCTTCACTGTTTTTACGATACCTCTTTCAATCAGCTTACGAATAATAAATGGCTTAAATAATTCTGCAGCCATATCTTTTGGTAAACCACATTCATGCATTTTCAATTCGGGTCCTACCACAATTACAGAACGGCCAGAGTAATCCACACGTTTACCTAATAAGTTCTGACGGAAACGTCCCTGCTTACCTTTCAATACATCACTCAATGATTTCAAGGCACGTCCACCTTCTGCTTTTACAGCATTGGATTTACGGCTGTTATCAAATAAGCTATCTATCGCTTCCTGCAGCATCCTTTTTTCATTACGAAGGATAACTTCAGGTGCTTTAATTTCTAATAATCTTTTTAAACGGTTATTACGGATAATAACACGACGGTATAAATCATTAAGATCAGAAGATGCAAAACGGCCACCATCCAAAGGAACTAATGGACGTAATTCTGGTGGAATAACAGGAATGTATTGCATTACCATCCACTCAGGACGGTTATTGATTCTTGTATTAGCGTCACGGAAACCTTCTACTACGCTTAAACGCTTTAAAGCATCTGCTTTACGTTGCTGAGAGGTTTCGTTAGCTGCAGAGTGGCGCAGATCAAAACTTAATTGATCCAGATCAATGCGCTGTAACATATCATGCACAGCCTGGGCACCCATCTTAGCGATGAATTTGTTTGGATCTTCATCAGGCAAATGCTGATTATCTTTTGGCAGTGTATCTAAAATATCCAGGTATTCTTCTTCTGTTAAAAGATCAGAATAATTTTGTCCTTTATCAGCACGGATGCCTGATTGAATTACTACAAATCTTTCATAATATACAATGCTCTCTAATTTCTTAGAGCTCATTCCTAATAAGTACCCAATTTTATTTGGTAAAGATTTAAAGTACCAGATATGCACTACAGGCACCACCAATTTAATGTGGCCCATTCTTTCACGACGTACTTTCTTTTCTGTTACTTCCACTCCGCAACGGTCGCACACAATACCTTTGTAACGGATACGCTTATACTTTCCGCAGGCACACTCATAATCTTTTACCGGCCCAAAAATTCTTTCGCAAAACAAACCATCTCTTTCAGGCTTGTAAGTACGGTAGTTAATAGTTTCAGGCTTTAAAATTTCGCCATAGCTTTTTTCCAAAATACTATCCGGAGAAGCCAAACCAATTGTAATTTGAGAAAAGGTAGCTCTTGGACGGTTTTCTTTTTTGAATGCCATATTATTAATTGATAATTTTTAAATTGATAATTGATAATTTTATTTACCAATCTTTTTTAAATCCAATTCTGCTTGTTTTTTCCTTTACAGGTTGTTCTATTAATTTTTTTATGTAAGAGAAAATGATTTTTATGTCTTTGTCGTGCCTGTCTGAACTGCTTTCCAATTTTTCAAGTTTCAGTAGAATGTCTTTATTCAGCATTAACAACTCCTTCATTTTGCTGTAAACCCTCATAATCCTGATGTTTACTTCATTCGCTTGTTTACTACGCAATACACTGGACAACATTAATACGCCATGCTCTGTAAATGCAAAAGGAAGGTACTTGATATTTTGCCCTCTTTTCATGGTCACAAAATGTGACCTTGAAAAGTCCTCAGCCTCCTTAGCAGTCAATTCAAACATAAAGTCTTCAGGGAATTTATCCATGTTCCTTTTTACCGCCTGTTTTAATGCTTTAGTTTCTACACCATACATTTCAGCAAGGTCACTGTCCATCATTACTTTCTGCCCACGTATCAGGTAAATTTTACTTTCAATCGCTGTTTCAGTAATGCTCAGGACTTTTGACATAAAATATTTTTCTTACAAAAAACAAAGAACTATTTATTACTTGAACCTATTCTGCATGAGCAGAAAAAGGCATTTTACTCAAACTTCAAATCCAATCCTAATCCTCTTAATTCATGCACCAGTACATTGAATGATTCAGGGATACCGGCTCTTGGTACGTTATCACCTTTTACAATTGCTTCGTATGTTTTAGCCCTTCCAATGATATCATCAGATTTAAGCGTTAACAACTCCTGCAAAATATTAGATGCGCCATAAGCTTCCAGTGCCCAAACCTCCATCTCACCAAATCTTTGTCCACCAAACTGTGCTTTACCACCTAACGGTTGTTGTGTAATAAGAGAGTATGGTCCGATTGAACGGGCATGCATTTTATCATCCACCATGTGGTGTAACTTAATAATATAGATGATACCCACAGTTGCTTTCTGATCGAAGCGTTCGCCGGTTTCTCCATCATATAAATAAGTATGACCGAATTTAGGTAAGCCTGCTTTATCAATGTTTTCTGCAATTTCATTTACAGAAGCACCGTCGAAAATTGGTGTCGCAAAACGAACGCCTAATTTTTCACCAGCCCAGCCTAATGCTGTTTCATAGATCTGTCCTAAGTTCATACGGCTTGGTACACCCAAGGGATTCAATACAATATCAACCGGTGTTCCATCTTCAAGAAAAGGCATATCTTCCTGGCGAACGATCTTAGCAACAATACCTTTGTTACCGTGGCGACCTGCCATTTTATCACCAACCTTAAGCTTACGCTTAACCGCTAAATAAACTTTAGCTAATTTCAACACACCTGCAGGTAATTCATCACCAATAGAAATGTTGAATTTCTCTCTCTTATAACGGCCTAACTCCTCGTTAAACTTAATATTGTAGTTGTGTAATAAAACGTTTATTAATTCATCAGTTTTAGCATCACCGGTCCATCCCAATGGATTAACATTCTGATAATCGATGTTAGCTAAATTCTTTGCATTAAACTTAGCGCCCTTACCAATCAGCACTTCACCAAAATTGTTGCTCACACTTGCACTGCTCTTATCTTTTAATAAAGTTTGCAGTTTGTTCACCAATAATTCCAGTAAGTCTATTTCATTCTTCTCGTGTGTTTTTTCAATCTTATCCAATTGAGCTTTTTCACGAACCTTTGCATTCTTATCTTTCTTGGCTCTCTGGAATAATTTTTTATCAATTACCACACCTTCAGTTCCGCTTGGTGCTTTTAAAGAAGCATCTTTTGCATCTCCTGCTTTATCACCAAAAATGGCACGTAATAATTTCTCTTCCGGCGTAGGATCGCTTTCACCTTTTGGAGTTATTTTACCAATGATAATATCGCCTTCTTTGATGTGTGCGCCAATACGGATGATACCATTCTGGTCCAAATCTTTTGTCGCTTCTTCACTTACGTTCGGAATATCCGGTGTTAATTCTTCTTCACCCAATTTAGTATCACGTACTTCAATTTCAAATTCACTGATATGGATAGACGTAAACAGATCTTCCTTAACTACTTTCTCACTTATTACAATCGCATCTTCAAAGTTGTAACCTTTCCATGGCATAAAGGCCACTTTCATGTTTCTGCCTAAAGCTAATTCACCACCTTTGGTTGCATAACCTTCCGTTAAGAAATCGCCTTCGCTAACTTTTTGTCCTTTAACAACAGCAGGGCGCAGGTTAATACATGTTTCCTGGTTGGTACGAACAAACTTGGTTAATTTATAAACAATAAGATCTTCTTCAAAAGAAACCAATTGCTGTGTTTCATTTCTCTTATACCTTACATGAATTTCGTTGGCATCAACAAACTCTACCACACCATCACCATCCGAATGAATCTGAATCCTTGCATCACGGGCAGCCTTACCTTCTAAACCAGTACCTACAATAGGCACTTCAGGTTTTATTAATGGTACAGCCTGGCGTTGCATGTTCGATCCCATCAGGGCACGGTTAGCATCATCATGCTCCAGGAACGGAATTAACGAAGCACTTAAACCAACAATTTGGTTAGGAGCCACATCCATGTATTCCACTTCGCCTTTATCTAAAATCGGGAAGTCGCCAGTTTGACGGCTCTTAATTTTATCTTCTACAAAGTTTCCTTTTTCATCAATATCAATATTTGCCTGGGCAATCTTTGCGGTATCTTCTTCTTCTGCACTAAGGAAAGTGATCTTCTTCATATCCACTTTACCTTCTGTTACTTTACGGTAAGGCGTTTCAATAAAGCCCATATCATTGATCTTGGCATGTACACAAAGTGTAGATATCAAACCAATGTTTGGACCTTCGGGAGTTTCAATAGTACACAAACGGCCGTAGTGAGAATAGTGAACGTCACGTACTTCAAAACCGGCTCTCTCCCTGCTTAAACCACCGGGCCCCAGTGCGGAGATACGACGCTTATGCGTTATCTCACTTAAAGGATTGGTTTGGTCTAAGAACTGCGACAACTGAGATGTACCAAAGAATGAATTGATAACAGAAGATAATGTTCTTGCATTGATCAAATCAACCGGTGTGAACACCTCGTTATCACGAACGTTCATTCTTTCACGGATGGTACGGGCCATACGGGCCAACCCAACACCAAACTGAGCATATAACTGCTCTCCCACTGTACGTACACGACGGTTACTTAAATGGTCAATATCATCAACTTCGCTTTTACCATTGGTTAATAATACCAATGTTTTAATGATGGCGATAATATCGTCTTTAGTTAATACTTTCTTTTCGATAGGGAAATTTAAACCCAGGCGGCGGTTAATTTTATAACGGCCTACTTCACCCAGATCGTAACGCTTATCGCTGAAAAATAATTTATCAATAATACCACGTGCAGTTTCATCATCAGGGGCATCAGCACCACGCAATTGCTTGTAGATATGCTGTACCGCTTCCAGTTCACTGTTACTGGTATCTTTATTTAATGTATTGTAGATAATAGCATAATCACCGCTCACTTCTTCCTTTTGGATAAATACGCTCTTTACATCCATTTCCAAAATCATAGCAATATTGCTTTCATCCAGCAAAGTATCTCTCTCTAATACAATTTCATTTCTTTCGATAGAAACTACTTCACCGGTATCTTCATCCACAAAATCTTCTACCCATGTACGTAGCACACGTGCTGCAAGTCTTTTACCAATGCATGCCGCTAAAGTTTTTTTATCTGCTTTAACTTCATTAGCCATCCCAAATAATTCCAGGATGTCTTTATCAGTTTCAAAACCTATAGAACGTAATAAAGTAGTAACAGGGAATTTTTTCTTACGGTCGATGTAAGCAAACATTACATTGTTAATGTCTGTTGCAAATTCCATCCAGGCTCCTTTAAAAGGAATTACCCTTGCAGAGTAAATTTTTGTACCGTTTGGGTGGGTTGACTGGCCGAAGAATACACCGGGTGAACGGTGTAATTGACTAACCACCACACGTTCTGCACCATTAATTACAAAAGTACCACGTGGGGTCATGTAAGGAATGTTTCCTAAAAACACATCCTGAACAATAGTTTGGAAATCCACATGCTCTTCATCGTTACAACTTAAACGCAATTTTGCTTTTAAGGGAACGGCGTAAGTTAATCCCCTTTCAATACACTCTTCAATAGTGTAACGTGGCGGATCAACAAAGTAATCCAGAAATTCCAGTACGAAAATGTTACGGGTATCAGTAATAGGAAAATTTTCCTTGAATACACGGAACAATCCCTCTACGTTTCTCTTATCAGGCGTGGTTTGCAACTGAAAAAAGTCTTTAAAAGATTGAATTTGGATTCCGAGCAAATCGGGTTGTTCTGCCAGGAGTTCAACTTTTCCAAAATTGATACGCTTAGCAGCGGGTGTTTTTGTTGCAGACATATTGTAATTAAGACGTTTAAGTGTGCAGAAGATTTCTTTTAATTTGTCTTAGAAAGCTATTGAAGCCACTAACCCTAAATTAAAGGAGTGCAAAGGTAGGGGATTATTTTCGATTTTTGATTTGCGATTTTAGATTTTTTATGATTTTGGAAGGGTTTTTGCTGATGAGCAGATTTTTTAACTTTTTATCCCCATCCATAAAGTAAAAAGCCGAAGATTACTCCCCGGCTTTTAAGCTATTTTAGAACCGGCTAAAAATTAAGCAATCTCAACCTCAGCACCAGCTTCAGTTAATTTTGTTTTTAATTCTTCAGCAGTTGCTTTATCAACACCTTCTTTAATTGGTTTTGGAGCACCATCCACTAAATCTTTGGCTTCTTTAAGTCCTAAACCTGTTAATTCTTTAACGATTTTTACAATCGCTAATTTGTTAGCACCTGCAGCTTTCAAGATAACATTAAAAGCTGTTTTCTCTTCAACAGCAGCAGCTTCGCCACCACCAGCACTTACTACAACTGCAGCAGCAGCTGGTTCAATACCGTACTCTGATTTTAAAAATTCAGCTAATTCCTGAACTTCTTTAACTGTTAAGCTTACTAATGATTCAGCTAATACTTTTACGTCTGCCATAATGATTAAATTTTTCCCGCCTTCATCGTTTTATCTCCGGCGGAGTTATTAAAAAAATTGTTTGCCCCTATCCCTTAAAGGGGAACTATGGGTGATTTATTAAAATAATTAAATCCAGAATTACAAATGCCTTTACCTCCCTTTAGGGGATGGGGGCATTAACCTTCTACTGGTGCAGCAGCTTCAGCAGCTACTGCCGCTTCGGGCCTGTTTTGCAAAGCACCAATAACACGCTGTATTGGAGATTGCAGTAAACCGATAACCTCACCGATCAATTCATTCTTAGTTTTAATTTTTGTTAATGCTACCAATTGGTTATCGCCTACAAAAATATCACCATTAATAAATGCCGCTTTCAGTTCTGGTTTTTCTGCTTTACTTTCTTTACGAAAACTGCTCAAAATCATTGCAGGATCTTTAGGGTTTTCGCTGAATAATAATGCTGTTACCTTATGCAGAGAATCGTAAACGCCTGAATATTTTTCGGCATCAATACTTTCCAATGCTTTTTTAATTAAAGTGTTTTTAGCCACTTTCATTTCTACCTGCTTATCAAAGCAAACACG
>NZ_JANPCM010000125.1:0-1664 GCF_031430955.1 Ferruginibacter sp. | reverse complement strand
GAATGGCTTTGAGGCAACAGAATATATCCGCCACGCTATGCATTCGGCAATTCCTATTATTGCATTAACTGCCGATGTTACTACCGCCGATGTAGCAAAATGTAAAGCCGTGGGTATGGATGATTATATCTCAAAACCTGTTGACGAAAAATTATTGTACAGTAAAATAATTAAGTTAATGGAAAAGCCGGAGACGGTTGAAGAAATTGTTGCTGCAACAAAATATACCAACCTGGAGTATTTACAAAAGCATACCAAATCAAATCCAAAATTAATGATGGAAATGATACGCCTTTACCTGGAGCAAACGCCACCATTAATACATACCATAAAACAAAGTTTGGCCGGTAAAAATTGGGAGATGCTGCAGGCAGCAGTACATAAAATGATTCCTTCGTTTTCAATTGTTGGGATGAACCCTGATTTTACAGCCATGGCAAAAAAAATTCAGCAATATTCAATAGCACTGGAAGTAAACGATGAGGTACACGATCTTGTTTTGCAATTGGAAAAAGCCTGCGACCAGGCTTGCATAGAAATGGAAGAAGCATATAACAGCATTAAAAATACTAACTCATGAATAACGAAACAGAAGGCACCAACCAACAGGTAAAACTTTTTTTGGTAGATGATGATGCATTGTTTTTAAAATCTTTAGAAATTGAATTTATGCAGCATGCCGATTTTAGTATTGAAACATTTGCCTCCGGCGAACTTTGCGTAGCACAATTATCGCACAACCCCGATATAATTATTTTAGATTATCATTTGGATGGTATTGATAAAACTGCCATGAATGGTATGCAAACTTTAGATAAAATAAAAGTGGAGCGGCCCGAAATTCCGGTGGTGATTTTATCATCGCAGGATGATATTAATGTGGCCGTAAACTGCATGCATCATAAGGCATACGATTATGTGGTAAAAAGCGAAACCGCTTTTGTGCGCCTGCAAAGAAATATCAGCACCATCATTCATCATAAAAAATTAGAAAAACAATTAACCTGGTATATGGACAGGATGTGATGGTTGATTAGTTTATTGGTATATAGCTCATTGCTCACAGCTCAAAGCTTATTGCTCAAAGCTCACCACTCATCAAACTTAAAATGAACACTGAATTAAAACAAATTCCTCTTAAAATCCTGCTGGCCGAAGATGACCGGGACGACCGTTTTTTCTTTGAGAAAGCTTTAAAAGAAATAAATATTGGTACACAGCTTGCCACCGTAAATGATGGGGACGAATTGATGGATTATCTTTTTAAAAATATTCATCAGTTGCCCGATATTATTTTTCTCGATTTAAGCATGCCACGCAAAACGGGTTACGAATGTTTAGCAGAAATGAAAGAAAATATTCTTTTAAAAGAAATTCCTGTAGTGATGTTTTCAACTTTTTATGCAAGAGATATTAATTACGAAAAAAATATAACTGATATGCTTGACGAAATTGGGGCACATGATCATATTCGCAAGCCAGGCAGTTTTGAACAGCTTAAAATTGTTATTAAAAATGCATTGGACAAAATAATAGAAAAAGCTGCAAGCTAAATTTCGCCGCCGCCTTGGTTAGTGTCTTACGAACCAAGGCAGCGAATTTAAAATTGTTTCGTGAGACACTATAACTATTCGGAAGAAAAAACATGTCGCTCCTAAGGAGCT
>NZ_JANPCM010000124.1:0-5705 GCF_031430955.1 Ferruginibacter sp. | reverse complement strand
AAAAAACCCGATAATAATTTACCTAAACCCGATTATGAAAAAATTAACAAGGAGGAGAGTAACGAAAGTTATGCATCAAACGTAAAACCTAAAGACAACACAACTGATAAAATAAACTCCGGAAATAAAGTTACAGTTGATATTGCAAACGATTACTCCAAAACAGAAACAGTTAACGGTTATGCTTTAAATACCAGTTTAACCGAAAGCGATGCCGGCGAGAATAACGACAACAAAATTCTTTACATGGATGAAGACAATGTAAAGAAAAGCAAACTGGGCGGCTTCTTCCGTAAAGTAAAACGCATGGTTGACCGTAACACCAGTATTAAAACTGGTAACAGTATTAAAGTTGCCGGCTTCGACATTGCAATTAAATAATTTTTTAAACAACAGGAAATATGAAACAGCTAATTACATTTTTAGCGGCAGCAATTATTTGCTCCACCGCAACAGCACAAACAGACAGTACAAAAAAACAAAAGTCGGATACCATACGCATTGGCGGTATCATTATTGTAAAAAATGGTAAAAATAAAAACAATAAAGAGGTAGATATTACCATGGGCAGAAAAAACAGCGAACGTAAAAAAAATGCCAACGTTAGCACCAACTGGTGGATTGTAGATTTAGGTTTTGCCAACTACACCGATAATACCAACTACGCCAACACAGGTACTTATTTAGTGAACAGGCCAGGCTCACCTGCATTAAACGAAAACGATTTTAAATTACGTGCCGGTAAAAGCGTAAACGTAAACATTTGGTTTTTTATGCAGCGCTTAAAATTAGGTACGCCACATGTTAATTTAAAATACGGGGTAGGGCTGGAGTTAAATAATTACCGGTATAAATCTTCTGTAAGTTATAAAGAAGGCGGAGCCGTTCCTTACACTGCAGGCACACAAACCAATGCGCCATTTATTTTCAGGGATTCGGTTGCCTTTTCCAAAAATAAACTGGCTGCCGATTATTTAACCGTGCCACTAATGCTGAATTTTAACAGTAACCCCGGCAGCAAAAAAAAGGGAATTAGTTTTAGCGCAGGCGTTAGTGCAGGTTATTTATACGGCCAGCGCAATAAACAAAAAAGCGACGGACGTGGTAAAGATAAAAACAGGGGCGACTACGATTTAAACCGTTTTAAATTAAGTTATGTTGCAGAGCTGGGCCTTGGTTCGGTACGTTTTTATGGCTCGTACAGCCCTAAAAGTTTTTACGAGCATGATTTAGATATGAAGCCTTATACTTTTGGTTTACGTTTTAGTAACTGGTAAAATTATTTTGAGCCAAGCTTTATAAATTTTATTTGCTTCATTGGCAGAGTTTATCCCGAGGAACGAGGGACACTCTTCAACAGTATAACTTTTATCAACTTTACTCATATTATAGAATGCAGTATAAAATTTAAAAGCTCTCTCACTCATTCCCAAGCCTGTTGAACCCCCGGGTGTAAACAGGCGGGGGTTTGGGTTTAACATACCACCTCCTCCTGCGGAGGTTTTTTATTTTTTTCGGGTACAACTTTTGCTGCTTTAGCTGCGTCTGTTAATTTACTTAAAACTATTTCCGAAAATTTTAAATTTAAAAAAATGGCGTACAACATTATCGACATTGAAGGTATTGGTCCTGCTTATGCAGAAAAATTAAAAACTGCAGGCGTTAACACCACAGATGATATGCTAGCAAAAGGCGGCACCAAAAGCGGCCGCAAAGAATTGGCCGATGCAACCGGCATTGACGAAGGAAAAATTTTAACCTGGGTAAACCACAGCGATCTGCACCGCATTGATGGTATTGCAGGGCAAACATCCGAGTTGATGGAAGCAGCCGGTGTGGATACTGTAAAAGAGTTAGCCACCCGTAATGCTGCAAACCTTGCTGCCAAAATGCAGGAAATAAACGATGCTAAAAATTTAAGCGGCCGTGTACCTTCGGCAGATCAGTTACAAAAAATGATTGACCAGGCCAAAACGCTTGCTCCGGCTGTGTCTCATTAATATTAATTTTAAGCAACTACCGTAGTTTTCTTAATATATTTGTTGTAACTACGGTAGTATGTTTCTTAAATAATTTTTCCACATTCCCTATAATTTGTTAATGTTATTCACGTTAATAAAATATTTTTACATGGCACGGCGTTTGAATAAGTAGATAAAATTCCATTAGCCATGAAGCAGCTTCGTTTAACTCATTTAATTTTACTGTTTTTAGTACTGGCATTGGTTTCTTTTACTAAGGATAAGGGTAAAAAGAAAAAACCGGTAAGTAAAACCCGTACCGCAACAGTTGCTAAAAAAATGAAACCTGCAGTTGTCGAAAGCACAGAAGAAAATCCCTATTATATTATTGTAGATAAAAGCGATTACGAACTTAAAGTGTACGACGACGAAGGTTGGTTTGCCACTTACCCAATTGTTTTTGGCAGTAAAGATTTAGGAGATAAAATGAAAGAAGGCGATAAGCGTACACCGGAAGGTCAGTTTAAAATAATTGTAAAAAAACACCACCCAAAATGGGGCCCCGAACTTTTATTAGATTATCCCAACGGCCCCAGCTATAAAAAATTTAACGACCGCATTTCCAAAGGCGTAATACCAAAAAACTCCAAAATTGGTAATGGTATTGCCATACACGCCACCCGACCCGATGAAGAATGGACCGTAGATAATTTTTACAACTGGACAGATGGTTGTGTTTCGGTTAAATATACCGAGATGAAAGATTTGTTTAGTTATATACCTGTGGGTACACCGGTTACGATACAGAAATAAAATAGCCCCTCCGCCCCCTGAAGGGGAACTTTGCAGTGTTAATTTTTTGAGAGTTTACTTGGATTATACAGAACTCCTCATCTCCAAAACTGTTTTCATCTTCTAATTTTTTTTAATAATTTCAACAGCAGGTAACAAAATAAATACTGTCAGGTTGAGCTTGTCGAAACCGGGTTGATACTAAAAGATTTACTGAAATGAAAATAGCCCACCACTGCTTTGTTTATTTTATTAAATGAGCGATAATTTTTTTTTGCTAATTTGGTAACAAAATAAAAATTGTCAGGTTGAGCTTGTCGAAACCAGGTTAATACAAAAAGATTTACTGAAATGAAAATAGCCCACAACTACTTTGTTTATATTGTTGAATGCAGTGATAAGAGCTATTACACTGGCGTAACCAATAATATTGAAAGAAGGATTTGGGAACATAATAATGAAGAAAACTCTTCGGGATACACTTTTAAAAGACGTCCCGTAATTTTAAAATATTGTCAGCGTTTTCAGGATATTACCCAAGCAATAGCCTGGGAAAAACAAGTTCAAGGATGGTCGAGGAAAAAGAAAGAAGCTTTATTTATTGAGGATTGGGAAGAGATAAAAAAATTGGCAAAATCTAAATCTGGGGTTAATAAATTGGAGGAATGAAAAACGATTTTTTTGCAAGGCTTCTGCTATGGCAGCCCGGTTTCGACAAGCTCAACCTGACAGCTTTTTAATTTCAACAGATTAAATAAACAACAAGCTACTATCGCTGTAATTTAAAATCTGAATCTAATTTTAATAAATCGGAAGATTGAGAAACTTTTTTTGCAAGGCTTCGGCTGAGGCAACCCGGTTTCGACAAGCTCAACCTGACACACTGCTAATTTCAATAATTTAAATAAACAATAAACTCCCATCCCCATAACTCAAAAATCTAAAATCATTTTCCAAAGCGTAATCATAAATCTTCCTCCAGTCATCACCAAGAGCGGAAGCAACTAAAAGTAGTAAAGTAGATTGCGGCTGATGAAAGTTTGTCATGATGGCTTTTGCGATTTTAAATTGATAACCCGGTGCAATTAATATTTGTGTTTGGGTAAATAATTTTTCCAGGTTATTTTTTTGTAACCATTTTATTAAAGCTAGTAACGCTTCCGATGCAGTAATATTTTCATTGCCGGATAATTCATCATACACTTCCCACTGCGTAATTTGTAATTGTTGCAAAGAGGGATGTAATAATACTTTTACACCAAGCCAATATAAACTCTCCATCGTTCTTAATGATGTGGTGCCAACAGCAACAATATTGTTGGAAAGATTTTTAATAAGATTTTCAATGGTTTCAATAGTTACATCAATCCACTCGGCATGCATTTCATGCTCTTGCATAATGGCTGCTTTTACAGGTTTAAATGTTCCGGCACCCACATGCAGCGTAACAAAACCGGTAGTTATGTTTTTTGTTTGTAAAGAAGAAAATATAGTAGCTGTAAAATGCAGGCCGGCAGTTGGCGCAGCAACCGAACCTTTGTATTGGGCATAAATAGTTTGATAGCGTTCTTTATCTTCTGCTTCGGGCTTTCTTTTTATGTAAGGTGGCAAAGGAATATTACCACACTCTTCTAATATTTCTGCAAAACTTAGCTCAACCGGAGCCCAGGAAAATTCCACTACATAAGCATCAGCAAGTTTTTCAACCAGCTTTGCTTTTATTGCCCACTGCCCGTTTCCTTTGGCGAATTGTTTTTCTAAATCACCTTCTTTCCATTTGCTGGCGCCACCTATCATGCATTTCCATTTTACTTTTTCTTTTTTACTCATGACGGAAGCGTAATCATTGATGGCTTCATAAGGCTCTAAACAAAAAATTTCGATAATGCCGCCGGTGGTCTTGGTAAATAAAATACGTGCCTGTATTACTTTGGTATTATTAAAAATGAGTAAACTGTGCTGCGGTAAATGCTCATGAATATTTTTATAAACATCCGCCTGTATAGTACCATTTTTATAAATTAATAATTTAGAATCATCTCTTTGCTGCAATGGATGCAATGCGATTTTTTCATCGGGAAGATGGTAGGTGAAATTTTGTATAGATAAATTTTTAGGATGCATGTGCAAATGGTCTGTAATGTTCAACAAAGATTTTCAGCTGAAGAGTGCGACGCAACGATGATGCCATAAAAAACAAACGCTGGTCACAAAAAAACTACTTTAAAAAATCACTCACTTCACCCATCCACTTTTCATTTTCTTTTTTACACAAACTTTCATGTACGCAATTATCGTACACTACAAATTTTTTACTGGCAGTTGCAAGGTTGGCAAATAAAATATCTTCTTCGGCTCTGCTAACCCGTGGGTCGTTAGCTCCCCATTGCAATAAAGTAGGGCAGGTAATTTTTTGGGCATATTCCTGCGGCTTCATACCAAACGCCCAAAAACCATGCTCCACACCGCCCCAAAAAGTTATTAAAGTTGATAATGGCTGTGCAGGCAAATGCATCATTTTAATACGGCCTTCCACGGCATCTTCAATAGTGCCAAAAGGCATTTCTAAAATAATTTTTTGCGGTTGCAATGCAGTGTAATCATTCATTGCTTTTGTTACTGCCGCCGCACCCATAGAAATTCCCCAGAGCACAATATTTTTTTCGCCTTTATTTTTTATAAAATCGTAAGCCAGTTTTACGTCTTCACTTTCATCATAGCCAATGGTGCAGGTGTTACCGCCGCTGTTACCATGTGCCCTGAAGTCTAACTGAAAAGTATTGTAACCTAATTTTCTAAATTCTTCGGCCTCTTTATTAATACCACTTTTTTTGCCGCCATGCCCATGAAACATACAAACAGTCCCTTTGGCGCTGTCAACAGCAGTGTACCAGCCTTCTAATTTTATTTTATCAGCTGTGGTTAAAATAACTTTTTCGTTAACAGAATCGG
>NZ_JANPCM010000123.1:0-3067 GCF_031430955.1 Ferruginibacter sp. | reverse complement strand
TCTTTTTATTGAAAGGCCAAACCCACTAATATTGGGGGTTAATACAGCTGTATGTAATAAAAGCAAAAAAACTTTGCGCTTTCATTTGCTATATCAAATCATCCCCTTACCTTTGCACTCCAAATTAAAAAAACGGTAATTCTAAAGTTCTTTAAATATGTCACAGAGAATCAGAATCAAACTACAGTCTTACGATCATAACCTGGTTGATAAATCAGCTGAAAAGATTGTAAAAACTGTTCGCAGTACAGGTGCAGTAGTAACAGGACCAATTCCTTTACCTACACACAAGAAAATTTTTACTGTATTGCGTGCCCCTCACGTTAATAAAAAGGCACGTGAGCAGTTTCAACTGTGTACACATAAACGTTTATTAGATATTTACACCAGCAGCAGCCGTACGGTAGATGCTTTAAGTAAGTTAGACTTACCAAGTGGTGTAGATGTTGAGATCAAAGCATAATGAACTTCTCCGCACTGTCATACTGAGCACAGTCGAAGTAACGGAGAAAGCATACGCTAAGTTCTTAAAAAAGAAAAAAATATTGAACATCTAACTCCTTTTAACTGATGTCAGGCTGAGTTTATCGATGCCTGTCGAAGCCAAAAAGAGGAGCGCTGGATAAAAAAAAGATACAATGAAAAGTATTATTGGAAAGAAAATTGGCATGACCAGTATCTTCGACACCACAGGTAAACAAACTGCGGTTACCATTATAGAAGCTGGTCCATGCGTTGTTACGCAAAAGAAAACCGTTGAAACAGATGGTTATAATGCTCTCCAAATAGCATTCGGCGACAAAAAAGAAAAGCACTCCTTAAAGTCAGAAACAGGGCACTTTGCCAAAGCCCAAACATCTCCTAAAAAATTCGTTCAGGAAATACGCAATAGCGAAATAGATAAAGCAGTAGGTGAAACTATTACTGTGGATATTTTTGCCGAAGGTGATGCCATCGAAGTAGTTGGTACCACAAAAGGTAAGGGTTTTCAGGGTGTAGTTAAGCGTCACGGCTTTAGTGGTGTGGGTGGCCAGTCTCATGGTCAGCACGACAGGTCAAGAGCTCCCGGTTCTATCGGTAACTCATCCGATGCCAGCCGTGTATTTAAAGGCATGCGCATGGGTGGCCGTATGGGTCAGGACAGAGTGACTATGAAAGGATTGAAAGTAGTAAAAATATTCGCTGAAAAGAATTACATATTAGTTAGCGGTTCAGTTCCCGGCCATAATGGTTCAATTGTTTTAATTCAAAAATAAGCAACCGGCCGCTGGCCAATAAAAATAAGTACAATGCAAGTAGACGTTTTAAATATAGAAGGAAAAAAGACTGGAAGAACAGTTGAGTTGCCGGAAGAAATTTTTGGTATCGAACCTAACGACCACGTTATTTATCTTGCCGTAAAGCAATACCAGGGTGCACAACGTCAGGGTACGCACAAGGTAAAAACACGTATGGAAGTTAAAGGTTCTTCTAAAAAATTACACAAACAAAAAGGTACAGGTGGTGCCCGTAAAGGTAACCTGCGTAACCCTTTGTATAAGGGTGGTGGTAGCATTTTTGGTCCAAAGCCGCATAAGTATGATATCAAATTGAATCAGAAAGTAAAGACGTTGGCTAAAATGAGTGCTTTGGCTTACAAAGCAAAAGACAACGCCATTTTTGTGGTAGAAGATATAAAAATGGATACTCCAAAAACAAGTGTTTTCACTTCAATGTTGAAGAACCTGGGAGTTAACGGAAAAAAATCTTTGTTTGTAATACCTGAAGATAATTACAATTTGTATTTAAGCCTTAGGAATGTGGCTAATGTAAATGGCACATTAATAAGAGATATAAATACTTATGATATCATTAATGCTAACGTGTTAGTGTTAACCGAAAATGCAGCAAAAGTATTTACAGCAGAAGAAGCAGAAGCATAAAAACAATTTGCAAATAAGCCAATTGGCAAATGTGCAAATTGAAAGAAATAATAAATTATCAAATTAGTTTTATGAACCCGTCAGACATTTTAATAAAGCCGATTTTATCTGAAAAAGCTAACAAGCAAACAGAAAAACAAAACCGTTACTCTTTTGTAGTGGACAAAAAGGCTAATAAACTGGAAATTAAAAAAGCTGTAGAATTATTTTATGGTGTGCAGGTTAGCAATGTTAATACAATTGTAGTGCCATCAAAAGCTAAAGCAAAATATACAAAAGCCGGATTTATAGTTGGCCGTAAGCCTTCTAAAAAGAAAGCAATTGTAACTGTTGCAGAAGGCGAAACAATTGACCTTTACGGCAGCGGTATCTAAGCTCCTATCCCCTGAAGGGAAAAAGGAGAAGAAAAAATTATATAATGAATGGTAATCAATTACCGCAAAAATTGAAAATATAAAATAGTAACAATGGCACTTAGAAAATACAAACCAACAACAGCAGGTACCCGATGGAGAATTGGTAATGCATACGAAGAGATCACTACCAACGTGCCTGAAAAATCTTTGTTGGAAAAACAAAAGAACACTGCAGGCCGTAATGCCCAGGGCAGAAGAAGTATGCGCTATATGGGAGGTGGAAATAAAACCATGTACCGTGTTATAGATTTTAAAAGAGATAAGAAAAATATTCCTGCAGTAGTTAAAACTATTGAGTACGATCCAAACCGTACAGCATTTATTGCATTAGTTAATTATGCTGATGGAGAAAAAAGATACATCATTGCACCACAGGGGTTACAGGTTGGCCAAACAGTTATGAGCGGCGATACTGTAGCACCGGAATTAGGAAATGCATTGATCTTTAAAAACATGCCTTTGGGTACTAACGTACATAATATCGAAATGCAACCAGGCCAGGGTGGCAAGTTGGCCCGCAGTGCTGGTTCTTCTGCACAGTTGACTAACAAAGAAGAAAAATACGCCATATTAAAAATGCCTTCTGGTGAGTTAAGGAAAGTATTAGTTAATTGTTATGCAACAGTAGGTGTTGTTAGCAACAGCGACCATTTCTTGCAGAGCATGGGTAAAGCTGGACGCAACAGATGGAAAGGTATCAAACCAAGAACAAGAGGTGTAGCAATGAAC
>NZ_JANPCM010000122.1:0-3205 GCF_031430955.1 Ferruginibacter sp. | reverse complement strand
TATTTAATGCGGAAAAAATATAATCAACAAAACAACTGATTATGGAAGAAAACAAAATGACAGAACAGGAAAGTCTTCAGTTAATCAGCCAGATGATTAATAAAGCAAAAAACAGTTATCTCGATTCGGGTGTTGGCCCGATATTATGGGGTACTGTAATTTCAGTTTGCAGCCTGGTAACTTTTTTTAAAATTAAATATCAATTTGATCTGCCTTTTGATATTTGGTTTTTAACTCTTATAGCAATAGTACCTCAAATTTTTATAGCGGCTAAGGGTAACCGGTTAAATAAAGTAAAAGGATATGATGACAAAATGATTGATTACGTTTGGATTTGTTTTGGCATTTCTATTTTTTTATTAATTTTTATTAATGCAAATATTATTAAGCAATTAAACCCTGTTTTTCAAACTTATATTGATGTTAAAGGATACAGGCCCGAATATAATTACAGCAGTTTCACTTCCTCTTTCTTCCTGCTACTTTATGGTATACCAACTATTATTACGGGATCATGCAGAAATATGAGACCCATGTTTTACGGCGGTATTGTTTGCTGGATATGTTGTGTGATTTCTATTTATACAAAAATAGAATGGGATATGCTGTTAACGGCAATTGCTGCAACAGCAGCATGGTTAATACCCGGCATTATTTTAAGAAGTCAATTCATAAAGAAGAGAAAGGGTAATGTTTAAAGAACTGGATCCCATATTACATTCTCAATTGCGTTTAGCAGTTATCAGTTTACTGATAAGTGTTAAAGAAGCAGAGTTTACTTTTTTAAAAGAAAAAACAAACTCCACTGCAGGTAATTTAAGTGTGCAGATAAATAAATTAAAAGATGCAGGGTATATAGAAGTAACCAAACAATTCAGTAAAAATTATCCGCAAACAATTTGTAAAATTACAGCAAAGGGAATTGATGCATTTGAAGATTATGTAAAAGCATTGCAATCTTATATGAACCCCGACGGGCAATAAAATAGCTCTTTCCATATTTAGAGAAAAGGCTTTTACCCGTGCTTGGTTATAAATCAATTTTTTTATTTCCATATTAATAATTTTGAACTGAACGTTTCAGTGTTGGTAATTAAACGAACAGTATAATAGCCTTCAGGTAGCTGTGTAATATTGTTTAAGCTAACAGTGTTACTCCCGGCAAATAATGCTGCCTGTTGTTTTAAAACCAATTTACCTGTAGCATCAAAAACCGAAATATCACCTGTAGCCGCTTTAGCAGTTTTTATTTTTATCTGTGCACCGCTGCTTGAGGGGTTGGGAGCGATAATCATTTCGTTAGTTTTCCAGTCGGCCACTTTTATTGAAACTGTATTGGTAAGTTTCATGCTGTAGTCAAGATCTACCACTCTTACCCTGTAATAAACATATTTTGAATTAAAGGCAGGCAGGTTATCAGTAAATTTATATTCCTGTAATGAGGTTAAATTATTTGCTTTTACATTTCCAGCTACTTCAAAATTTATTCCATCGTAACTTCTTTGTATTTCATAACTGTCAAGGTTATGCTCCTGCAGGCTTGTCCAGGTAATATTTGATTTTCCTGCATTATAATTAGCAGCAAGGTTTACCAGCGAA
Source organism: Ferruginibacter sp. (assembly GCF_031430955.1). GTDB lineage: Bacteria > Bacteroidota > Bacteroidia > Chitinophagales > Chitinophagaceae > Ferruginibacter. Next base: position 1,606 of record NZ_JANPCM010000122.1, on the reverse strand, counting down.
ACAGGTAACGGCCCGCCAGATGGCAGATTAAAACAACCAAACCTTGATCCGTATTGCCTTGCAGGCTGAATGCTGATGCTGCTGCAATTTGCAGTAGGTGCTTTGTAATCATATCCCATTCTAAATGTAATGGCTGATTGCGGGAAAAAATAAACAGATTTTTCTATAACCTCAGAACATCTTGATACACCGTTTCTTTCATTGGTACTGCCCGTAGTTATTAACCAACCGTTATTATTACCACTGCTCAATAATTCTGATGTAGCAGGGCCATAATTTACAGGATCAGCGCCATTTATTTTTGCATATCCTATTTCTTTAAACCAGCCATCGCTGCCCTGCATACTGCCATCCATATCAAAATGTAAAAAATTAAGGTTGGATACAGCCATTTCTGTTCCTGGTGTTGGCATTGCATTGCCGCTGTAATGAGTATAAAATTTTACTGTAAATTCTACATACCCGCTTTTATTGCTGCATGAAAGAATTTGATTAGGTGCAATACGAGGAGCAAATAAAGCAATTTGAGAAGAGGCAATACCCGTTTCGTCAGCTGCTCCATCATCATCAATACTGGGGCTTGCAGCACCAGCCATTGTTGCATTTACCATAGCATCAATAGATATTACTGCATCCAGATATAAACTGGGTATGGCATTGTTGAATTTGTATTTTGCACCCACTGTTAATGGAGCTCCTGTGCCGGCAATTTGTACAGCATTTCTAAAATCGGAAACAACACCCGTATCAGTATCGCAAACATCAAATCCGGATGTAGTACAAACTTGTGCATTTACGCTGATTAAGGCTAATAATGTAAACGAAAGGGTAAAAATCTTTTTCATCTTGTGTGATTTATATTTTTAAATTTACAGAGGTTGAAAACCTGAACAGTCAGGCATCGGCTAAATCACAAAATAGTGGATGCAGTAAAGCGGTGCTTTTTCAGAAGATAATAGTCTACGGATTGCTGCGGAGCAATAAAAATTTATTTAATCTATTGGGGAGGTTGTGGTTGAGAATAGAATACGGTTATGAGATGTAAGCACCATAAACATAGATAATTTTTTTTAACTGTGCAAGATTTTTTAATAATTTTTTTTCAAAAGCTGTTTTACTTTTACGAACAATTAGTTGTAATATCCGTTTTACCTTTACACATATATATTACTATGCCTGCAGTTATAAGTGTTACTCATCTTTCAAAAAATTTTAATAACTTAAAGGCGGTTGATGATCTTTCATTTACAGTTAATGAAGGGGATATTTATGGCTTTCTTGGGCAAAATGGTGCAGGCAAATCAACTACTATACGAATGTTGTTATCGCTTGTAAAACCAACATCAGGCGAAATAAATATTTTTGGAAAGAATTTATTTACACACCGCAGCGAAGTATTACAACAAACAGGAGCCGTAATAGAAAAACCAGATTTGTATAAATACCTTTCCGCTTATCAAAACCTTTCCATTTTCGCTAAAATGAGTGGCGTAAAAGTTACGAGGCAATTATTAATGGAGCAATTGGAAATGGTAGGCCTTGCTGAAAGGGCCAATAGTAAAGTAAAAACTTTTAGCCAGGGAATGAAGCAACGTTTGGGAATAGC
>NZ_JANPCM010000121.1:0-11119 GCF_031430955.1 Ferruginibacter sp. | reverse complement strand
GCAGCTTTTAAAATACTCCATAATTTCTTCCTGCTCGTATTCATCAACCATTTCATCAATAGCATAATTAAGGTTGAGTTTGGTGCCGCTGGCTACAATAGTTTCCATTTCTTCTAACAGCTCATCAATTCTTAAGCCTTTGTTTTTAGCCACTGTTTCCAATGGTATTTTTTTATCAATGTTTTGAATGATAAAGATTTTATTATTGTTCCTGTTGGCTACCGTTTTCATTACAAAATCATCGGGCCTGGTAATGTCATTTTCCCCAACATATTTTGCAATTACATCAATAAAAGGTTTGCCGTAGCGCATGGCTTTGCCTTTACTAACGCCACTTATTTTTTCCAGCTCAGCCATGGAGGTTGGATACATGGTAGCCATATCTTCCAAGCTGCTTTCTAAAAAAATAACAAAGGGTGGAAGGTTTTTTTCTTTGGCTACTTTTTTACGTACCTCTTTTAATAATTCTACTAATTTTTCATCCACAGTGCTGGCGGCTTCGGCAGCCTGTTCGCTTTCTTCATCATCGGCATTGGCTTCTTCAAATAAATTATTCAACACAATTTTGTAAGAAGTGGGTTTCTTTAAAAACGCTTCTCCTTTTTTGGTGAATTTTAATAAACCATACTCTACAATATCTTTTGCAATTATTCCGCTCAGTAACATTTGGCGAATGAGGCTGTTCCAAAAATGTGGTTCTTTATCGTTACCACTTGCAAAAACATCCAGCTCTTCGTGGCGGTACATTTTTACTGCAGGTGTAGCTTTACCTGCTAAAATTAATTGCACATATTCTATAGGAAAACGCTCTTCTAATGCCTTAACAATTTTTAAAACAATTACCACTTCATCTTTTGCTTCAATTCTTTCTTTAGGATTTAAACAGTTATCGCAATGGCCGCAACTTTTACTGTCATTGTATTCTTCTCCAAAATAATGCAGCAAAGTTTTTCTGCGGCACACACTGCTTTCGGCGTAACTAACGGTTTCGTTTATCAGCTGTGCACCCACTTCTCTTTCGCTAAGTGGTTTATCCCTCATAAAATGTTCCAGCTTGGCCACATCTTTATGAGAATAATAGAGGATACATTTTCCTTCCATGCCATCACGTCCGCCACGGCCGGTTTCCTGGTAATAATTTTCTATTGATTTAGGTATGTTGTAATGGATAACAAAACGAACATCGGGTTTATCTATACCCATTCCAAATGCAATGGTGGCAACAATTACATCCACATCTTCATTTAAAAACTGGTCCTGCCTGTCGGCCCTTAACTTACTGTCTAACCCGGCATGATATGCCACGGCTTTTATACCATTTGCCATCAGCATTTTGGCAAGGTCTTCGGTAGTTTTTCTGTTTAATGTATAAATAATACCGCTTTTGTTTTTATGCTGTTGTATAAAGCGAACAATACTTTTATTGGTTTGGTCTAAATTTATTTTAGGCTGTACTTCATAATATAAATTGGGTCGGTTAAAAGAGGAGATAAAAATTTTAGGGCTGCGAAGACCAAGATTTTTTACAATATCGCTCTGCACTTTTGGAGTGGCAGTGGCAGTTAAAGCAATCACAGGAATTTTTTCGTCAATCATATCCATAATCTCTCTCAGCCTGCGGTATTCGGGGCGAAAGTCGTGCCCCCATTCAGATATACAATGAGCTTCATCTACAGCAAAAAAAGAAATTTTAAGTTCTTTAAAAAAAGTAACGTTTTCTTCTTTGGTCATAGTTTCCGGCGCTACATACAGCATTTTAGTTTTGCCGGTAGTTAAATCGTCTTTTACAATTTTTTGCTGCCCTTTATTTAAGGTGCTGTTTAAAAAATGTGCCACATGGTCTTTACTGCTGTAACTTCTTACCAGGTCAACCTGGTTTTTCATTAATGCAATTAAAGGCGAAACAATTATTGCCACCCCATCACTTATAATAGCAGGTAACTGGTAACATAAACTTTTGCCGCCGCCGGTGGGCATAATTACAAAGGTGTCGTTGCCCGATAAAAGGTTTTTAATAATATCTTCCTGGGAGCCTCTAAAACTATCCAGCCCAAAATGTTGCTGCAGTTCGGCAGTTAAATCCGGTTGATTTTTTTTAGGTGCACCCGATAATTTTACCGGTTGTTTTGTATCAGCCTTTATTTTAGCAGATTTTGATTTTACGGTAGCCATAACAAATTTTCCTTACGATATTGCTTTATTTATAAACAAACTTAATTTTTTAAAGAGGGCAGCGAAGTTAACCATCAGCAGCTGTAAAAGCAAGGCCTTTAAAAACTATTCAGGGATAATTAACAATATATAATCTCTTAAGATAAACAAAAAACTGCAAACGGCAAGCCTTAAATAAAAACAAACCCGCCGGGCTTAATGTGCTTTGCATTATGACCGATTTAGAGTAGGTTTGCGGCACAAAAAATGAACAGCAGCGTAATTATATCTTCTGCCCTTAAAACCATTGAGCTGCAGGCCCAATCGGTAAGTGGCCTGTCGGTATTTATTAATGATGATTTTGTAAAGACGGTTTTAAAAATTGCTGCTTCAAAAGGAAGGGTTGTAATTAGTGGTATTGGTAAAAGTGCCATAGTAGCACAAAAAATTGTTGCTACATTAAACAGTACCGGAACGCCGGCCTTGTTTATGCATGCTGCCGATGCCATCCATGGCGATTTAGGAATGATACAACAGGATGATGTGGTGATAGTGATAAGTAAAAGCGGCGATAGTCCCGAGATAAAAGTTTTAGTATCGTTAATAAAAAACTTTGGTAATGTACTTATTGGAATGATTGGGAACACCCAATCGTACCTGGCACAGCAAAGCGATATTATTTTAAATACAACAGTACAACAGGAAGCCTGCCCCAACAACCTTGCACCTACTACAAGCACCACCGCACAAATGGTAATGGGTGATGCACTGGCGGTTTGCCTTATGGAATTAAAAGGGTTTAACAGCCACGATTTTGCAAAGTTTCATCCGGGAGGAATATTGGGAAAAAAATTATATTTAAGGGTAAACGATCTGTCATCTGCCAATGAAAAACCAGCAGTATTGCCGGAGGCAAACCTGAAAGAAGTAATTGTAGAAATGACAAAAAAGCGTTTAGGCACTGCTGTGGTAGTTAGTAAAACTAATACTGTTTTAGGAATAATAACCGATGGAGACTTAAGAAGGATGCTGGAAAAAGGAAATGATTTTACTGCCATTACTGCTAAAGATATTATGAGTGCACACCCTAAAACAATTGCCGCCGGTGCAATGGCAACTGAAGCCTTAGATATATTAAAAGCTAACAATATCAGCCAGCTGGTGGTTACAGAAAATGAAATATATGCCGGTATAATTCACCTGCATGATTTAATAAGAGAAGGAATAATATAATTGTACTATGAATAACAGGTGGCTGCTTGTGGTTGTTATTAATTTAATATTTCTGGGGAGTTGTGTAACAGATGATTTGCAAGACCCTTCGGCTAAAAAAATATCTTTACTAAAAGCAAAAGAAGACCTTAATATTTTTAACGCCATTTTAAAAAAAGCGCACCCCTCTTTAAACCTGTATATTTCTAAAAAAAGATTTTCATTTTTATCAGACAGCATTAAATCATCTGTAACAGAAACAATATCTGTAAGGGAATTTTATAATAAAATACATTTTATTGCCAACGAAACAGGATGCTCCCACACCAATGTTGAATTGGCGGGCTACGTTTACGACACCCTTCAAAACCGGCCGTTTTTTTTCCCTTACCCGGTAAAATGGATAGAGAATAAATTATTGGTAAATGTTGCAGGATTTGATTTGCCGGAAGGGACAGAAATAAAATTTATTAATAAGGAACCCGTTAAAAAAATTATACAACAATTAATGATGTATAATTCGGTGGAGGGCTTTCACAGAAAAACCCAGGAGAACCTGGCAGGGGATGATTTTAGCCTGGAATATTTTTTAAAATACGGCGATCAAAAAAAGTTTGACCTTATAATTAAAGATACGCTTGGCAAGGAAAGGAGCCTTACGGAAAAAGCCATTGATTTTTCTGAATGGAATAACCGGAATACAAATTATAAATATTACTACGACCCCGTAAGTGTAGATTATGATTGCACCATTAATGATGAAAAAAAATATGCCTACATAAGAATAACAACATTTGATTACCCCAATAAACAAAAGCAAAATGCTTATGAAAACTTTTGTTACAATTCCTTCGAATTACTGAAAAATAAAAAAGAGATACAATCGCTTATAATTGATTTAAGAGAAAACCGTGGTGGTAGTTTATACAATTGCTTTTTGCTGTATTCATTTTTAGCGGATAATCCATTTAATGAATATGAGCAGGCTATCTGTAAAATTAAAACAATACCCTACGAAGATTATTTAGAAAAAGATTTCATCAGTTATAAAAAAGATGACATTAATAAGACTATAGAAAAAGAATTTACCGCCAGGTTAAACAACGAATTTTTTACAATACCAGATACTTTAATTGAAAAATGGAAGCCCAATAAAATTCATTTTAATGGCAATGTTTACATTATAAGCAACAGCAGTGTTGTATCTGCCGCTTCTTATTTTGCAGTAATGATAAAAAATGCCGGCCGGGGTAAAATAATAGGAGAAGAAACGGAGGGTGGCGCATATTCGGGAAACGGCTTCTCCACTTTAAAATATGAGTTGCCTAATTCAAAAATAAATTTTAGTTTTCCTTATGCACACTTTATTTATACTTATAAAGAAGAAAAAAATACGGGCCATGGTTTAATGCCCAACTATAATGTTCCGGATTCTTACTGGTCGTTTAAAAATAATGAAGACAGGCAGGTTACATTTATAATAGATAGCCTAATTTTAAACAAAAAACAGCATTTAACAAAATGAATAAAAATTACTATGTAGCTATTATGGCCGGCGGTATCGGCAGCAGGTTTTGGCCAATGAGCCGTACCGATTTTCCTAAACAGTTTTTAGATATTTTAAATATCGGAAGAACACTTATACAGGGAACCTTTGACCGCTTTGCTGCTTTTATTCCGGCAGAAAATATTTATGTGGTAACCTCCGATCAGTATAAAGATATTGTTGCCGAACAGTTACCCGAAATACCAGTGGCAAATATTTTGTGTGAGCCATCAAGAAAAAATACAGCGCCTTGTGTGGCCTATATTGCTCATAAATTATTGCATCTTAATCCCGAAGCTAATTTAATTTGTGCGCCTGCCGATCATATTATTTTAGAGCCCGAAAATTTTAAAACCACTTGTTTAGGTGCTTTAAATTTTACAGCTAACATAAAAGCATTGGTAACATTGGGTATAAAACCAACGCATCCCAATACTGGGTATGGTTACATTCAGTACGACCAGCAATCGGTTAGCGAAAATGTATATAAAGTAAAAACATTTACCGAAAAACCAGATTTAGAACTGGCAAAAACTTTTATTGCCAGTGGCGATTTTTTATGGAATGCAGGCATATTTGTTTGGCAGGTAAAAAATATTGTTGCGGCTTTTGAAAAACTTTTGCCTGAACTGAATGAATTATTTGAAACAGAAAAGGCAAGCTTTAATACGGCATCAGAACAGGAAGCTATTGACAGGATTTATCCGCAGTGCGTAAATATTTCTATTGACTACGGCATAATGGAAAAAGCCGATAACGTGTATATTATTCCATCCTCTTTTGGCTGGAGCGATTTAGGTACATGGGGCAGCGCTTACGAAAATTTACAAAAAGACTATTTAGAAAATGCAGTTGCAGGAGATAATGTGGTGGTAATTGATGCTACAAAAAATATGGTGCATGCTGATAATAAAAAATTAGTGCTGCTGCAGGGCCTTGATGATTTTATTGTGGTGGATACCAAAGATGTTTTAATGATTTGTAAAAAAGACAGGGAGCAGGAAATAAAACAATACGTGGCAGAAATAAAACGCAGTAAAGGAGATAAATTTTTATAAGGAAGTTGCCCGCTGATTACGCAGATAGCGCAGAAAAAAGAAGAATTTTTATATAGCCACGGATTACACAGATTTTCAGAGATGAAAAATATAATAAAAAAATCCATGAAAATCTGTGTAATCCGTGGCCAAGCTTTTAAATAAAAATAATTGCTACCAACAATACATAGCAAACAACCCAATGCAGGCACTACCATTTTTACAGTAATGAGTGTGCTGGCTGCAGAACATAATGCCATTAATTTAGGCCAGGGCTTTCCCGATTTTTTAATGGATGAAGAACTGGTTGCACTGGTAAATGCCGCTATGCAAAAAGGCAATAACCAGTACGTACACATGAACGGGTTGATGTTGTTAAGGGAACGCCTTGCAGAAAAAATAAATAGTTTATACGCAGCAACCATAAATCCCGAAACTGAAATTACCATTACACCCGGTGGCACTTACGCCATCTTTACTGCATTAACCACGGTGCTGCAACCTGGTGATGAAGTAATTGTTTTTGAACCGGCTTACGACAGTTATATCCCCACGATAGAAATTAACGGAGCGGTACCTGTTTTAATTCCATTAACTTTTCCTGATTATAAAATTGACTGGGAACTGGTGCAACAAAAAATTTCTCCTAAAACAAAAATGATAATGCTTAACTCGCCGCACAACCCAACGGGCAGCGTGTTAAGCGCCAATGATATTGCACAGTTAAGAGCAATTGTAAAAGATACCGGCATTTTTATTTTGAGTGATGAAGTATATGAACATTTAATTTTTGATGGGTTGCGCCATGAAAGCATGTTGCGTTACCCCGATCTTTTAGAAAGAAGTTTTGTTTGTTTTTCGTTTGGTAAAACTTATCACTGCACCGGCTGGAAGATTGGCTACTGTGTTGCGCCTGCAATACTAATGACTGAGTTTAGAAAAATTCACCAGTTTAATTGTTTTAGCAGTAATAGTACCGTACAATTTGCATTAGCAGAATATTTATTGCACAAAGAAAAATATTTACAGCTCGGTAGTTTTTTGCAAACAAAAAGAGATTATTTTTCTAGGTTGATGCAGCAAACAAAATTTAAAGCATTGCCTTCGCACGGAAGTTATTTTCAGTTGTACAGTTATGATGGCATAAGCGATGAAAGTGAAAAAGATTTAGCTATCCGTTTAACAAAAGAATATGGTGTAGCCACAATACCCACATCAGTTTTTTATAAAAATAATACCGATAATAAAGTATTGCGTTTTTGTTTTGCAAAAAAAGAAAGCACATTGGAAGAAGCGGTAAATCGGTTAATAAAATTGATGTAGGTGTCAGACGGTTTTAAACCGTGATGACACCTAAAACGCTTAAATTTGGAAAAACCTATAAGGTTTTTAAAACCTTATAGGTTTGCCATAAATGACTTAATCATATGTCCACACTCACCATCACCACTATACAAAGCAATTTATTTTGGGAAGATAAGCAGGCCAATATGCAAATGCTGCAGCAAAAGATTGACAGCATTTCGGATAAAACAGAAATTGTAATACTGCCCGAAATGTTTACTACCGGCTTTAGCATGCAGCCCGAATTATTTGCAGAAACTATGGATGGCGAAACAATGGAGTGGATGAAAATGGTGAGTAATAAAAACGGTATTGTGTTAACCGGCAGCGTAATGATTGAAGACGAAGGAAAATATTTTAACCGCTTAATATGGATGTTGCCCAACGGACAATTTGGTTATTATGATAAAAGACATTTGTTTGGCTATGGTGAGGAAGATAAACATTACAGTAGCGGCAATAAAAGATTAATTGCGTCGGTAAAAGGCTGGAAAATAAATTTACAGGTTTGTTACGATTTAAGGTTTCCGGTGTGGGCACGCCAAACCCCCTCCCAACCTCTCCAGGGTGGGGAGGAGAAAACCAGCGCTGCAGAATACGATGTATTAATATATGTAGCCAACTGGCCCGAGCGCCGCAGCCACGCCTGGAAAACTTTATTGTGTGCAAGGGCTATAGAAAATCAATGTTATGTAATAGGTGTAAACCGTGTGGGTGATGATGCAAAAAATATTCATTACAGCGGCAACAGTTTAGTAATTGACCCAATGGGGCAAGTGTTATACCACATGGCTGATGAAGAAGACATTAATACTATAACCTTATCGAAAGAAAAATTGGAAGAAGTAAGAACGAGGTTTCCTTTTTTAAATGATGCGGATGATTTTATTATTAACTCATAATTTTACTGCAAAAAATATCAAGTACTAAATTTCTTCTTAAGTTTGGATACCAAAATTGTTTTCTCTTTAGCCTGAATTCTTTTTTCCACGGTGCGTTTTTGATAATTTCCTCCACAACAGTAGTAATCTTTCTACCAGATATTTTTGATTTCTTTTTCATCAGCTTGTATTTTGAAACAGCTTTGATAATTGCACATTGCCTATTGCTAAACCTAATTCCAAATTACTAATTCCCAATTCCCTTCCTCCCTTTTATCATCTCCATCACCACCTGCATTTTTTTATCATAACCTTTTAGTAAAGCATCGTAACTGGTACCAATATAAATATCGGGCATTACACCACGGCCATCTTTGGGCACATGTTTGTATTGCACTAATCTAAATAAGGGAAGTCGAACCCGCAAATGTGTGTTAGGTAAAGTAATATCCGGAATCATAATACCATTGTTGCCATGCCAACCGCCACCGGCTTCTTCGCCAACGATAGTAATACCCGGCTGACCTTTTATGGCATTGCAAAATAATGCCGAGGCCGAAAAAGTTTGCCCGTTTATCAGCACATACAGATCGCCGCCAAAATAATTTTTTGTTTTAGGGTGATACAATTTTCGCTCCCACATACCAAAATGGTAATTGCCATCTTTTCTTTTTTTAGTTAAGAAGAACAGCCCGATATTATTTAAAAATTTTCCTTTTATATATTTAGAATAAGGCCCTAAAGATTTTGCAACAGCATAAGAAGAATCGGCAACTTTAAAAGCTGTACGGGTCACATATTTTGTAAGCAGGGTTGATGAATTTATTTTACCGCCACCATTGCTCCTGATATCCAGCACCACATTTTTAATACCGGCTTTTTTTATGTAACGGAATGTTTGGCGGAAAAATTTACGCAGCTTTCCTGTGCTGAAAGTATTTAAAGTAATTACAGCTGTGTTATTAGCTGTATCAACTGCCAGTGAACGTATGTTTTGTAATTGTTGCTTTTTTCTTTCTCCTTTAGTTCTTTTTATTACAGGGATAATTTTTGTTTTTTTTCCTGTATCTTTTGGTGGATCGAACAAAGGGATGGTTATAATTTGTTGCTTGCCCAAACTGTCTAAATAATTAACGGCATAACTTTTACTAAGCCCAATAATATTACGGTGATAATACGGAAAATTATTGCTCAGCCTCAGGTAATTTACATTGTTAGCATTGCCATCTTCCGTCATGTAATTAAACAGTGTTTGTTTAATTGCTTCGTTGTTTAAACCATTAATGCCTGTAATTAAAGTGCCTCTTTTTAAAATGGAATCTTTGCGGTTTAAGTTTCCTGTTACCGCCATTGTATCGTTCCATACTTTCATAAATAATGGAAAAGAAGGGATTATTTTATTGCTCACCCATTTATTGTATCCCTTACTCATACCAAAGCTGGTATGGCCGCAATGTATTTTATCGGTAAGTGGCGCAATAATCTTCCAGCCAAATTGCTGTTCGGTCATGCTGTCTTCAATGGCGGTATAGTATTTTGCAAAATACATATCCATGCTATCCTTGCTGGTGTACCAATATAATGACGGATGTTTTTTTTCAAGGATATTTTTCAGTAAAGTATAATCCTGTTGTAATTGTTGCCTGGGATATTTTTTATTGGGGGAATAAGTTTTTGAAACTGAACAACTGCTCAGTAAAATAATAAAAGAAAAAAATATGATTTTGGGTTTATAAATCATTTGCTCAAATGGTTCCAGCCTTGTGCAACTAACTGATGTTTATTACCACCACGGGTAATAATATTTTTGCCTTCAGCAGCTTCGGTAATGTAGCCAATAATACTTAAGCCATTATTAGCATTTATTTTTTCGAAATCGGCCTGTGCTACTGTAAATAATAATTCATAATCTTCGCCACCGCTTAATGCACAGGCTGTAGGGTCCAGTTCTAATTTATAAGCAAAGGCTTTGCTGTCTTCATTTAATGGCAATTTATCTTCGTACAAAACACAACCCACATTGCTTTGTTTACAAATGTGCAGCAGTTCGCTGCTAAGGCCATCGCTAATATCCATCATGCTGGTGGGCATAATGTTTTGCGCCGCAAAATATTCAATCACATCTTTTCTTGCTTCGGGTTTTAAAAGGCGGCCAACAATGTAGGCCTGGTTTTCTAAATCGGGTTGTGCGCCGGTGGTTTCAAAAATTTTTCTTTCTCTTTCTAAAATAGTCAGGCCTAAAAATGCGCCACCCAAATCGCCGCTCACACAAATTAAATCGTTTACTTTAGCGCCGCTCCTGGTAACATAACTGTCCGGGGCAACCTCTCCAACGGCGGTAATGCTAATTACAAAACCCCGCTGGCTGGTGGTGGTATCGCCGCCAACTAAATCTACCTCATATGCTGCGCAGGCCGCATACACACCTTCGTAAAATTCATCCAAAGCTTCTACACTAAATTTATTGCTGATGCCAATGCTTAATACAATTTGTGTAGGCGTAGCATTCATGGCATAAATATCACTCACATTTACCACCACACTTTTATAACCCAAATGTTTTAATGGCGTATAACTTAAATCAAAGTGGATACCTTCTAACAAAAGATCGGTGCTGATAACTGTTTGCCTGCCAAAATGATCAATCACGGCTCCATCATCACCCACACTTAAAATGGTAGAAGCGTTTTTTGTTTCATTGTTTTGGGTAAGATGATCGATTAAACCAAATTCGCCAAGGGATGATATTTCTGTTCTTTCCTGCATACTAAATATTTTTTTTTTCTAATAGGATAAAAGATAAAAGGAGAAATAATGCAGCTCTCTTTTAAACTCCTTTACTCCTTTGTCTCTTAGCTTAATTGTTTTTTATTATTAATGATGTTCAATAGCTCATCATGTATTAATCCATTGGTTGCAACTATTTGATGTTGATAAGGAGAATATTT
>NZ_JANPCM010000120.1:0-2226 GCF_031430955.1 Ferruginibacter sp. | reverse complement strand
GCAAAAATATTACTGGCTACTGTAAAAGGTGATGTGCATGATATTGGAAAAAATATTGTGGGTGTGGTATTAGGTTGCAATGGTTACGATATTATTGATTTGGGAGTAATGGTGGCAACCGATAAAATTTTAGAAACTGCTATTAGAGAAAAGGTGGACATTATAGGATTGAGCGGATTAATTACACCCTCGCTGGATGAAATGGTGCATGTGGCGCATGAGATGAAACGCCGTGGTATGAATTTGCCATTGATGATTGGTGGTGCCACTACCAGCCGTATGCACACTGCAGTAAAAATTGCACCTCAATATGATGAAGGTGTGATTCATGTGTTGGATGCCAGCCGAAGTGTAACTGTTGCAGGTAGCCTATTAAGTAAAGAACAAAAGCCTGATTTTTTAAGCGGCATAAAAAAAGAGTACGATAAACTGGTGGTTGATTTTGGCAATAAAAAATCTACCAAGCAATATTTAACTTTTGAGCAGGCACAAAAAAATCCGGCAGTAATTAACTGGGATAATTTTACACCAGTAGCCCCAACATTTACAGGAACAAAAATTTTTAATAATTACGATTTAAAAGAAGTTGCGGAATATATTGACTGGCAACCATTTTTTATTGCATGGGAAATGCATGGTAAATTTCCTGCCATACTAACCGACAGTATTATTGGAGTGGAAGCCACCAAGCTATACAACGATGCTAAAAAATTATTGCAGCAAATTATTGATGAAAAATGGTTGAATGCAAGGGGTGCTATTGGGTTTTGGCCTGCCAATAAAGTGGCGCCGGATTCGGTTGATGTTTTAGCGGATAAAGAAGTGGTACAACTGCAGTTTCTACGCCAGCAAATAAAAAAAGCAGAGGGACAACCCAATTTATCTTTAGCAGATTTTATTTCTCCGTCACAGAGTGATTTTCTGGGCGCATTTGCTGTAACGATTGAAGGTATTGACCCACACATTAAAAAGTTTGAAGCTGCTTTTGATGACTACAACAAAATTATTTTACAGGCTTTGGCAGATAGGCTTGCGGAAGCATTTGCAGAATTGCTGCACAAAAAAACACGGCAGGAATATTGGGGTTATGCAACCGATGAACATTTAACTAACGAGCAATTAATTAAAGAAGAATATTTGGGTATTCGTCCGGCACCGGGCTACCCTGCCTGCCCTGATCATACAGAAAAATATAAATTGTTTGATTTACTGGGCGGCAAAGAAGCTACTGGTATTGAGCTTACCGAGTCATTGGCAATGTATCCGGCGTCATCAGTTAGTGGTTGGTATTTTGCCAACCCCGAAAGTAAATATTTTGGTGTGGGTAAAATTGAACCCGATCAACTAAAAGATTATGCCGAAAGAAAAGGGATGAGTTTGGATGAAGCAACAAGATGGTTGCGGCCGATACTGGAATAAAATTTTATCTTGATTTAACCACCATTGTATCAGTCCAGCTATCGTGCCAGGTTAGTGTGTTAAAACCGCTAAACACTTCAAAAGGAACACAACGTGACAAAGACCTTAACAAAGCATTTTTAAGGGTAAGTTCTTGTCCATCCTGGCGTATAGCTCTTGTGCCGGTTATAATTTTACCTAATGTATAGCCTTTAAATAATTTTTCGCAAAGAGTATAATAGACGATATAATTTAAATAATTAATTATAAAAGATAATAAAAATATCCCGCTACTCATTGCACCATCATTGGCAATATTGCTAATAAATTCTGGTGCAATTAGCCCCAGCATAGTTCCAATAGCTATCCCTGTTAAATAACTTAACCCAAAACGCATGAGCAAATTATCTATCAACCAATTTACAAAACGTTGCCATTGAGTAGCATAAACATAGCTATTGAGGTCATAAGACTCCTCTGCTAACAAATCTTGTTGTACAGAGTTATGGGTAAGCTCATTATTATTTTCCATAATAGATTTTTATTTTACAAGTATAGTTAAAATAATCAAGAATACTTTTTTCTATTGGTATTACGTTATTGCATTTCATTTAAATGCAACTGATTAATAATACTCAGTACAAGAAGAATTGTGAAAAAATATTTTTTTACTTCTTCTCTGTCATCAGTATCAAAACCACTTGGCTCCAATAAATCTTCGTTAATAGCAATAGCCACATAACAGCGGCCTGCTACAAAAGAAATAGCAATATCCCTATCGACCTGTTGCTTAAATTTCACCAATCTCTCCGTCATAGCTTTTGTAAG
>NZ_JANPCM010000119.1:0-6070 GCF_031430955.1 Ferruginibacter sp. | reverse complement strand
CTTCATTGGCAGTTGTTATGCAATTTTCTGTAATGCCTGAGCCGCCATCAGTTGTGGAAGTTTTTTTACATGCATCCAATAATAATGAGCCGCTTCCTAAAAGTAAAATACCATTTTTTAAAAAAATTTTTCTTTCCATTTTATATAATAATTAATTACTTGAATAAAATTTTAAAAGCAGGCTTATAGAAATAAGCCTGCTTGTTTACCATAAAACCTACTTAACCTTTATAACTACTGAAGCCGAATCTTGTCCTTTTCTGCAACCACCTCTGTCGTTTCCTCTCACATGCCACAAACTATCTACATGATGATTCCATAAACTGTCGGGCAGGTGATGACCAATACAGTCTAGCCTGTTGCAGCGATGGATTGAATCCAAATCTAAACCTCTTGCCCTTACGCCAATTATATATTCGCCGGGTTGCGAAAAAGTAAAATAATTTGTTTTTTCTGTTGTAACACTGTAAGTTTTTAAGGTAGTGGCAGCGGGAGTTGCCGACCAGCTTAAAGCATTGGCATTTGTACTTGCAGTAACAGAAACTGTTTGGCCAACTGCAGCCTGTGTTGTTGATGCCGTTAGTGTTACAGCATCAGCATTTGAATTTGATTTATTGCAGGCGAACAAAAATGCAGATAAAACTAACGAACTGAAGAGGGCTTTTTTCATAATTGATTTTTTTAAGCGTATGTTTTTAATATGCTGTAATAAAAACACAGATGCTGAGTTATTAATAAATCGTTGGGTGATAAAAAATATTTTTTTCTAAAACCCAACCCTTTAACATTTAATTTGCATCATACCTTTAACCATAATATGCAGGAGCAGTTAAATCAACTTATTCATGAATGTGCTAAAGGGGAAAGACATTCCCAAAGCAGGTTGTATGCGTTGCTTGCTCCAAAAATGTTTGTGGTATGCCTTCGCTATGGAAGAAACAGAGAAGAGGCGGAGGAAACCTTGCAGGAAGGCTTTATGAAAGTTTTTGAAAATATACAGCAGTTTAAATTTTCCGGTTCTTTTGAAGGATGGGTAAGAAAAATTATGGTGAATTGCGCTCTGCAAAAATTTCGCAGCAAATCGCAGCTGCATGCAGTTGTAAATATTGATGATGTTAAAACAGAATACGGCGGTAACGAAAATATATCTGCTGAAATAGGCACAAAAGAATTATTAAAAATGGTGCAGTTACTGCCACCTGCTTACCGTATGGTATTTAACCTGTATGTTTTTGAAGGAATGAAACACAGAGAAATTGCAGAATTATTAGGTATCTCAGAAGGTACATCAAAATCAAACTTGTCGGATGCAAGAGTGATTTTGCAAAAATTTGTTATTAAGAGTGCCCAGATTGCTAAACAAAATATTAATTAAATATGGATGAAAATTTACACGATATAGATAAGTTGTTTAAAAATTCCATTGAAGGGCATGAAGAGATGCCCGGCGAAAAAGTATGGGATGCTATTGACAATAATTTAGATAAAAGTAATGTTGTACAGATAAAGAAGAAATACAATAATTTAAAGCGTATTGCTATTGCATTACTGTTACTGTTGCTGGGCACAGTGGTTTACGAAATACAAACTAAAAAAATGGGTAAGAGCGAATTGGTTAAAATAAAAACTGAAGGTAATAATAATAACAGCAGCAATACAAATGAAAATACTGAAAAAAATAACGGTATTAAAAAATTAAATGAAACTGTATCAGGCCAAAGCAGTAGTGCAAATAATACAGAAACAAGTAATGCAGCTAATGATGATAGCAATACAAGTACCCCTGATTCTGTATATGATAAAAATAAAAAAACTGTAAATTATTTTGAACAAAGTACAAAAGCTCTACCTGTTAATAATTTGAAGAAAGGCAATGCAGATATAGCAGTTGAAAATGTGCAACCGGAAGTGAATAATAAATCGTTAACAAAGAAATCTTCAAAACATCAAACAAAAATTACCGTGAAAAATGCAATAGCTGAAGAAGATGTTACCAATGAAAAAACTAATTTAAGTGCAGCTGCAGTTAATGAAAGCAATACATCAGCAGCAAATGAATTAATGCCATTGGAAAATATGAAAACGGAAAAAATGGTAACTGCTTCATCTCAGAATAATTTGCAAAATATTAATACCAACCGGCTTTCGCCTGATGCAGTTGTAAAAAATAAAAATATAAAAACACCAAAGCCTTTTCATTTTAGTGTAACGCCTTTCTTTTCGCCGCAGTTTAGTTTTAACCGTATAGAAAATAATGACCGCCATGGCGGCGGCCCTCAGCCACCGCAGCAGCAACCCCCTAATGGCAGAGAGGAAATTAAAAGAGATGAACAGCACCAAACTTCTTTTTCACTTGGTGTATTGTTTGATTTGCCGCTGGGAAAAAATTGGGAAATTCAATCCGGCATAACTTATCTTAATAAAAATATAAGTATAGAACCTAAAAAAATATTTGCCAAATTAGATAACGATGGTAAAGTAAAATACCGTTTCGATTGCTCATCCGGCTACACCTATATATTACCTAAAACGGGTACGGCGCCGGCAGTTGGGGATAGCGTTAATGCGTCATCATCTGCAAATACATTACAATATCTGGGTATCCCTTTAGCAATTAATTATAATTTTTCTATTGGTAAATTCAATATTATACCTTCTATAGGCAGTACTGCAAACTTTTTAGTTAAACAAAGAATAGAAACGGAATTGTTGCAGGGTTCAACCAAAGAAAAACAAACTATCAACACCATTCAGGGGTTAAAATCTACTTACTTTACAGCTTTTACTGGCATTGCTGTAGAGTACAATTTAAATAAAAAATTTGCGTTTTCAATTAAACCAGCAGGCAATTTTGCATTAAGTTCTATTACAAAAGATGCCGCAGTTAAATCCTATCCTAATTCGTTTGGAGTGGCTGCAGGTGTTAAAATAAAATTCTAAACCCAATGAAAAAAATTATTATTGCAATCAACCTTATTGTTCTGATAATAACTTTTCTTTTTACAGGAAAGTTTTTACTAAGCGATAGCATTTTGTAAAATCATTTTCCAATCTGCTCAATGGCTTCTTCTGTATCAAAAAATTCTTTTGATGTATATGGCCATCTACGTTGCAACTTTGCATAAATAAAATATACTGTCACACCACTTCCAAAAACCACCAGGAAGGATACAATAATAGTTAAGCCCGTTGCATAAAAAATAAACAACCACATGGCAATGGCTAAAATCACCGGCAAAGGATACAGCGGCATTTTGTAAGGTAAATCTTTTGTGCCGTTTCTCTTTCTTAATAAAATTACACCAACAGCCTGTCCAACAAACTGTATCATAATACGCATGGCTAAAATGCCATCAATAATATGCTTCATTTTAAATAATAAACTAAATATAAATGCAAAACCTGCCAGTACTAATAAAGAAACATAAGGAAAGTTTTTTGTAGGATGCAGCTTTCCGAATATTTTAAAAAATGCACCATCCACCGCCGCAGCATAAGGCACCCGTGAGTAACCAAGCATTACAGCAAACAAAGAAGCCAGTGCCACCCACAATATCATAATCGTTGCAATGTTTGCTGCATCGCCGCCATACAACCTTTCTATAAAAGTGCTTACCACAAAATTATTTTGATTATTATCCTGCCATCCTTTTATTTCCTGCCAGGGAATTACACTGCTCACACTTACATTCATAGCCAAATACAAAATGGCAATACCAATAACAGAAATAAACATGCTTCGTGGAATATTTTTTCCGGGGTTTTTTATTTCTCCACCCAAGTGGCAAACATTGTAATAACCCAAATAACTGTACATTGATTTTATACATGCCTGCCCAAATACAAATGATGCCAGTTGCCCCCAGCTGAAATCTGTATTAATATCTTTTAATGGTTGCAAAAAATTACCATGTGCAATGCCGCCAAAAATTATCCAGCCTAAAGTAAGCAGCACACCACTCCACATCAGCACGCCAATTTTTCCAATGCTGTCAATTTTTCTGTATAATAAAAAAGTAATGAAGATGATAACGATGCCCGATACCGCTTTTTGCTGCCACACTTCTAAATGAATTAAATAACCAAGGTATTGCGAAAAACCAATAGCTGCCGAAGCGGCAACCAATGGTGCCTGAATTACAGTTTGCCATACGTACAAAAAGCTCATCATGCGCCCCATGCCATTTTTGCCGTAAGCTTCTTTTAAAAAATTATAACTGCCACCTGCTAGCGGGTACGCAGCTCCCAACTCACTCCATATCATGGCATCTATTAAAGAAAGTATGGCGCCTGCAATCCATGCATATAAAAACATGCCACCCATAAAACCTATTACAATGGGCAATGTAACAAATGGGCCAATGCCCACCATGTCAATCATATTTAAAACGGTAGATTGAAAAAGACCAAGGCTGCGTTGAAGTTTTGGTGCCGACATTAAAAGATTTGAAAACGGAAATTACAGCATACAGTACTATAAAAAAAACCGGACCTCTTTACAGAGATCCGGCACTAATCGAAACCATTAACCATTAAACCTTATCCTATGAAAAACCATCTTTAAGTCGGTATGTTTATGGGAAGGTTGCAAGGAATAATATTTTTGGCAATAAATTTTTATGCAAACGATTGTGGTTGATAAGTTACCATGCAGCAGCAAACTCTTTCATAAAATCTGGAAAGTTTTTGATTTTGTAAACTCCATCACCAAAAAATTTAAGTGGCGGCTCCAGCTCCGATGGTTTAAGGTAACCTGATAAAGGAGCAGGTTGTGCATCAATAGTAGATAATAACACAGTAGTTGGATAACCCATGCGGCCAAACAAAAGATACACGGCTAAATCATTGGCTTTGTATGCAGGGTTGTAACCATATTTTTTTGTACCCAATAAGGCAGAGTCTTTAGATTCTGCATTAAATTTTACAGCATAATAATTTTCGTTAATATAGGCAGCAACTTTATTGTTGCCATAAGTTTCTTTATCCATTACCTTGCACCAACCGCACCAGCTGGTATAAACATCAATAATTATAGGTTTAGGTTGCTTCTCGTATGCAGCAGAAAGCTCTGTTAAGGTTAACCATTTTATCTTCTCTTTTTTAGGAGGTTTAAATGAAAATAAAACTGCCGGAAGGGCAATTAAAATAAAAAAATATTTAACCTTTTTCATAAAGTAATTGTTTAGTAGCTTAGACATACAGTAAACGTAAATACATGAATAAAATTGTAGTGGCAATAACAGGTGCAAGCGGTTCAATTTATCCACAATTATTGCTGCATAAATTAATGAACGTAAAAGACCAGTGGGCAGATTTGGCGGTAGTAATGACGGAGAATGCCAAACAGGTTTGGGCTACCGAACTGGAGAATGAAAGTTATAAAGATTTGCCTGTAAAATTTTACAGCCAGCAGGATTTTAATGCGCCTTTTGCATCTGGATCCGGGCAGTTTAATACCATGATAATCATACCCTGCAGCATGGGTACCTTAGGAAGAATTGCAACTGGCGTATCCAATGATTTAATTACAAGGGCAGCCGATGTAGTTTTAAAAGAAAGGCGTAAACTAATTTGCGTTGCAAGAGATATGCCTTACAATCTCATTCACATCCGCAATATGGAAACCGTAACATTAGCAGGAGGAATTATTTGCCCGGCCACACCATCTTTTTACAGCAAACCCAAAACAATTGAAGATGTTGCAGCAACTGTTGTAGATCGGGTGCTGGATTTAGCTGGAATAGATATTAAAACTTTCAGGTGGGGAAAATAATCAGCTTCGGCGAGATATTTTTAGTTTGTTCTTTTTAATAGAAAGCT
Organism: Ferruginibacter sp.; assembly: GCF_031430955.1. Classification (GTDB taxonomy): domain Bacteria; phylum Bacteroidota; class Bacteroidia; order Chitinophagales; family Chitinophagaceae; genus Ferruginibacter. Next base: position 250 of record NZ_JANPCM010000119.1, on the reverse strand, counting down.
AAAAGAGAAAAATATAAAATATTTAACCATCATTTTACAGTTTATTATCTTAAAATAAAAAGAGATTGCCAATTGGCAATCTCTTTTTTATTTTTTCTGTGCTTCCGTGCCTCTGTGGCATTCTTACCTCAAATCCACCACCTCAACTCCCGGATATTTCTTCTGATCAAATACAAATTGGCCATCAGCAACAGCACTGGTTGTATTCATACTGCTAACAGCATAAGTATAACGGTTACCCGTTTTTTCA
>NZ_JANPCM010000118.1:0-8117 GCF_031430955.1 Ferruginibacter sp. | reverse complement strand
ATTGTATTACTTGTGTCTTTGCCATTTACTGTATTAATTAAGTCTTGTTTAAATAACCCTGATTTATCTATTAATGCAATCCTTAAATCTTCCTTGGTTTTATCAGCAATATAGCCCGTGCCAAAAATTAAAGCCAGATATAAAAGCGGAAAAAGAATAGTACCAATGATGAAGGTTTTTTTTCTAACACGGGTTAAAAATTCTCTTTGTATGATTAATAAAATTTTGTTCATTTTGTATAAGTTGAAAAGTATAAATGAGGGTTAAATGCTAAAAAGAATAAAGTAACAATTAAAGAAACTATGCATTAATGAATTGTCAATTATCCATTTCCTGAAATTGCCTTGCAGTTGGCGTGCCTTCTACTAATTTTATAAATATATCATTAAGCGAAGGAAGTATTTCTTTAAAAGAAACGATGCCGCTTCCCCCATTAATAAAATATCCCAACACATCATTGGCTTTAAAGCCTTCATTAATTTTTACAATAAGTTCTTGCTTATTTGTATTAATAATTTCAAATGCATTGCTATTGATACTATCAGGTATGTTTTCTAATTGAATACTGAAAAGATTTTCTTTAAAATCCTGTTTTACATTTTGCACAGTACCGTCTAAAATTTTCTTTCCTTTGTTTACCAGCACAATATTGTTGCAAATTTCTTCCACCTGTTCCATGCGGTGTGTACTAAAAATTATGGTAGTGCCATTTTGCGCCAACCTGTAAATTTCATCTTTAATAAGATTAGCATTAATAGGGTCGAGACCACTGAAGGGCTCATCTAAAATAATTAAATCAGGTTCGTGTAAAACGGTAATTACAAATTGTAATTTTTGTCCCATGCCTTTACTCAGATCCTCTACTTTTTTATTCCACCAGCTTTCCATCTCCAGCCGCACAAACCAATCTTTAATTTTGTGCATAGCATCGTCTTTACCCAATCCTTTAAGCCGGGCAAGGTATAAAGCCTGTTCACCAATCTTCATCTTTTTATACAATCCCCTTTCTTCGGGCATATAACCAATGTACCTGGCATCATTTTCGGGATCAAACTTTTTTCCTTTTAAAATAATATCACCAGAATCGGGATAAAAAATCCCTGTGATCATTCTTATTAAAGTGGTTTTACCGGCACCGTTAGGGCCAAGCAATCCAAAAATACTTCCTTTGGGAATGGTCATGCTGATATCGTCCACCGCTTTTTGTGTGGCAAAATATTTTTTCAGGTTTTGCAGTTCTAAAATGTTCATATAAAAATTTATTCAGTAAAGATAATTTGTAAAAAATTGTGTGTAAGTAAAATTTACAAACGGTAAAAATTAAGTTTGAGAGACAAACATACTTGCCTATTGCTTATTGCCTATTGCTTATTTGCATTGCCACTCTTTCGCCATCCATAGCCGCACTTACAATTCCGCCGGCATACCCTGCACCTTCGCCACAAGGGTATAAGTTTTTTATTTGAGGATGAGTAAGTGTATCGGCATTACGTGGAATTCTAACAGGAGATGATGTGCGGCTTTCGGTTGCTACCACCACAGCTTCATTAGTAAAATAACCGGGCATTTTTTTTCCAAACTCAATAAAACCTTTCGCCAGTGATTGATAAACAAAATCGGGCAACACTTCTTTTAAGGATAAAGAGTGCAAACCCGGCTGATAGGAACAATTGGGTAAAGATGAAGATGTTTTGCCATTGCTGAAATCCGCCATCCTTTGAGCAGGCGCTACAAATTTTCCACCCCCACTTTCAAAACATTTTTGCTCCACCATTTTTTGAAACTCCATCATTATTAATGGATGTTTTTCATTGAATACCTGCCTGCCGGCAGGCAAGGTTGAATATTGACCATTGTTTATTGAACGTTTTGTTTCTTTCAAAGCATCTTGTAACTCCACCTGTACTACCATACCACTGTTGGCATAAGGATTATTTCTTTTAGAAGGGCTCCAGCCATTAACCACAATTTCTCCTGCTGCTGTAGAAGCCGGAGCAATAATACCACCGGGGCACAGGCAAAAACTAAAAACGCCTCTTTGATTTATCTGTTCCACTAATGAATAAGAAGCTGGTGGTAAAATGTCATTTGCTGCATTGCTTTTATACTGGCAGGTATTAATAAGCATTTGCGGATGTTCAATTCTTACACCTAAAGCAAAAGGTTTTGCTTCTATTAAAATATTTTTTTGGTGCAGCAACTCAAAAATATCCCTGGCGCTGTGGCCCGTTGCTAAAATAAAATTATCAGCGTCAAAAATATTTCCATCAGCAGTTTTTACTGAAATTATTTTTTCTTTCTCAATAATAAAATCAATTACTTTTTTTTCAAATAAAAATTCGCCGCCGCATTCCATTATTTGGTTACGCATAGCAGTAATAATATGCGGTAATTTATTGGTGCCAATATGCGGATGTGCTTCGTATAAAATTTTTTCTTCGGCGCCAAAGCGAACAAATAAATTAAGTATGCGGTCAATATCGCCACGCTTGTTGCTTCTGGTATAAAGTTTACCATCGCTGTAAGTGCCGGCGCCGCCTTCGCCAAAACAATAATTACTTTCGGGGTTTATAATACCTTCTTTATTCAATACAGCTAAATCTCTTCGCCTTGCCCTTACATCTTTTCCTCTTTCTAAAATAATGGGCTTAATATTTTTTTCTATCAATTGCAGTGCTGCAAATAAACCTGCCGGGCCTGCACCAATAATAATTACTTTTTTTTGGGCCTTACTAACATCTTTAAAATCTAATGCAGTAATGTCTCTTTTTTTAAAAGGCTCATCAATAAAAGCATTTACTGTTAAGTTTACCCAAATAGTTTTTGCCCTTGCATCAAGCGATTTTTTTAAAAAATGAAAACCGGTAACGGAACTTTCTTTTTTGCCGGCAGTACCGGCAATATATTTTTTGATGATGGATTCATCCATTGCCTCGGAAGGAAGCAGTTTGAAAGAAATTTTTTGTTGCATATATTTAATGCCGGATACTTATTCCGGAAATTTTATTCGCTTAATTCTATATACTCATCTTCTGCTTTTCCCCTCTTTAGGGGGATAGGGGCTAAAACGGCAAATCATCCACTGCATCCGGTGGTGCCGATGAAAAAGTATCCAATGGTTCTAAATATTCATTATCAGTTTTTGCAGTTGCACCGGGTTGTAAAATTTGTTCAATTCTCCAGGCATCTAAATTGGTAATATAATTTACCTTGCCATCTTTTTCCCACTTGCTGCCTTTAATGTTGAAATATACTTTCACATCATCGCCAATATTCACCCTGTCCACAATAGCGGTTTTATCCTGTATGCATTGAAATTTTACATAATTGGTAACAGTGCGGCCATTTATTTCATCAGTTTTTTCAACAGCAAATTCTCTTGTTTTAAAAGTTTCTGTTCGTTGAACGATGTCGTACTTAGCAATTAATTTGCCGGTTAATTCATAACTCATAATAATAATTTAATATGCCAAAAGTAATTCTATTTATTGATAAATTTTTATCCCATCTTTTTTGTTGCTATTAATAAAAAATTACTACCTTCCTCTTTATTCTAACAGGAGTTTTATGAGGAAACCCAGCCACTTTTTTTTACCATTTTTTTTTACTGCATTTTTTTTAGTATCCTGTAAAACGGCATATCAACCGCAGGCAGTACAGTATATTGATTACCGCCTTACGCAGCAGAGTAGGCAAGACAGTGGTTTAAATAAATTATTGCAACCCTATGCCGATAGTGTAAATAAAAGTATGAATACTGTTATTGCAGTTGCCGCAACAGAACTGGAAAAAAAACAACCCGAAGGAACATTAGGAAATATTATGGCAGATGCTATGCTGGCTAAAGCAAAGCAGGGATATAAAATGCCTGTTGACGGAGCCTTTATTAATTTTGGTGGTATCAGGCTTACTTCGGTAGCCGCAGGTAATATTACAAGAGGCAAAATTTTTGAGCTGGCACCTTTTGATAATGATATTGTAATACAAAAATTAAGTGGTAAAGTGTTGCAGGAATTCTTAAATCATATTTCTGCAAAAGGTGGCTGGCCTGTGGCAGGCATTAGCTGGCAAATAAAAAATAAAACTGCAATAAATATTCTAATAAACGGACAGCCGATAGCTGATACAGCAGTTTATGCTATTGCAATGGTTGATTATGTAGCTAACGGTGGCGATGATTGTATCATGCTCAGGCCAATACCACAAAAAAGTACAGGATATGTTTTAAGAGAGGCACTTATTGAATATTTTATTGAAATAAACAGGCAAGGAAAAAAAATATCTTCTCAAATAGAAAACCGGGTAACAAATGCAGAGTAGAAGAAAATTTATTACACAATCTTCGCTTGCTGCTGCGGCAATGCTAACATCAAACAGTCTGTTTGCAGAAATGCAAAAAGAAAATGCAGCAAAAAAATTGATCATCCTTCATACTAATGATGTACACAGCAGGCTGGAGCCTTTCCCTATGGACGGTGGCAGAAATCAGGGACTAGGCGGCGTGGCGGCAAGGGCTGAATTAATAAAGAAAATAAGAAATGAAAATAACCAGGTGTTATTATTAGATGCAGGCGATATTTTTCAGGGTACGCCTTATTTCAATATTTATAAAGGCGAGCCCGAAATGAAAGCAATGGCTGCAATGCAATATGATGCAGTAACAATGGGTAATCACGATTTTGATGCAGGACTGGAAAATTTTGCTGCTCAATTAAAGCATGTAAATTTTCCGGTATTGATGTGTAATTACGATTTTACCAATACACCAATGGAATTTAAATACCAACCGTATAAAATTTTTAAAAAAGGAAAATTAAAAATTGGTGTTACTGGAGTGGGCATACAACTAACCGGGTTAGTACCGGATAGTTTATTCGGCAATACAAAATATCTTGATCCAATACAAAAAGCAAATGAAACCGCTGCTGCATTAAAAAAAGAAGAAGGTTGCGATATGGTGATATGCCTTAGCCATTTAGGATATAAATACACCGACAATAAAGTAAGCGATATCGTATTGGCTAAAGAAACTGAAAATATAGATTTAATAATTGGCGGGCATACACATACTTTTATGGATGCGCCGGAATTACATACTAATAAATCAGGAAGTGGTGTATTGATAAACCAGGTGGGTTGGGCTGGTATTCAACTGGGCAGATTAGATTTTGATTTTGCTGGATTTAACTCAAAAAAATTGTCAAAATCCCATACTGTGGTGGTAGTGAAAAAAACAATTGAATAAAAAATTTTTTTTTCAATAATTTATTCGATATTCGCTGTCCTGCTAAAAATTAATTTTCAGTATTCATTGAAAGTAATTTTTAAAGGACAATCCCCCTAAACTACTCTTTTACTCAACATAAATAAATTGTTTAAGAACTAATGGATAAGGCTTTTGAAAAAGTATGGACTAATTGTTTAGAGATAATCAAAGACATTGTAGAATGGCAACATTTTAAAACATGGTTTGAACCAATTACACCCGTAGCATTAAAAGAAAAAATATTAACGATACAGGTGCCAAGTCAATTTTTTTATGAGTACCTTGAAGAACATTATGTTTCTCTTTTAGCAAAAACATTAAAAAGAGAATTGGGTAAAGAGGCAAGATTGGAATACAGAAAAATGGTAGACAGCGGTAACAGTAAAAATAAACCGCTAACGATGGATGTGCCGGGTCATGGTTATAAATCATATTCAAACAACGAAATGGATTTTCCACTTGTAATAAATAATCCTGTTAAGAATCCGTTTGTAATTCCGGGTCTTAAAAAAATGCAGATAGATCCGCAGTTAAATCCTGCCTATACATTCGATGCATTTATAGAAGGTGATTGCAACCGTGTTGCCCGCCGTGCTGGTAAAACTGTTGCAGAAAAACCAGGCACCACTTCTTTTAACCCTTTAGTAATTTATGGTGGCGTTGGTTTAGGTAAAACGCATTTGGCACAGGCCATCGGCAACGAAGTAAAAAGATTACATACTAATAAAGTGGTATTATATGTAAGCTCCGAAAAATTTATCAACCAGTTTATAGACCATAGCCGCAATCAGGCCATCAACGATTTTATTCATTTTTATCAGTTGATAGATGTTTTAATTATTGATGATGTGCAATTTTTTAACCGTGCCGAAAAATCACAGGAAGCATTCTTCGCTATTTTCAATCATTTACACCAAAGCGGTAAACAATTAATATTAACCAGCGATAAGCCTCCAAAAGATTTGGAAGGTGTACAGGAAAGATTATTAAGCCGCTTCCGCTGGGGCTTAAGTGCCGATCTGCAGGTGCCGGATTACGATACCAAAATTGAGATATTAGAAAAGAAGATGAAGAATGATGGATTAGAAATGCCCCGTGAGGTAGTAAAATATATTGCTTATAATATTAATAGCAACGTAAGGGAATTAGAAGGTGCTTTAATATCATTATTGGCACAATCTTCGCTTAATAAGAGAGAAATTGATCTTGAATTGGCAAAGAAAGTACTTAGAAATTTTGTAAAATCCTCCAGTAAGGAAATCACTATCGACGCCATACAAAAAATGGTATGCGAATATTTTGACGTGCCTTACGATAAATTGCTGCAAAAAACCCGTAAAAGGGAAATTGTGCAGGCAAGACAGATTACTATGTTTTTATCTAAAGCCTTTACCAAAAACTCCCTTAAAACAATTGGAGAGCATTTTGGCGGCAGAGATCATACCACGGTAATACACAGTTGCCAAACTGTAAAAGATTTAATGGATACCGACAGCCTTTTTAAAGAAAGCGTGTTAGAGTTGCAGCAAAAGGTTCAGCTGGCAGCAATGTAATATTGCTTTTATCTCAGTATAATTATAATGCTTATAAAAATCTTTTTAATCTAAAAAATTAAAAAGATTTTTTGTATTAAGTTATTGATGTTGGGGCTACTCAAAAAAATCTTAATTTTATTTTCATAATAAATAGAAGTAATTTCATTCAAACATTTTCAAGCACTTGCAATTCATTAAAGATTTTTTCAACAGTCAGAATAAAACACGGGAGTTTAAAAAACAACTGAGTAATATACTGGGCTTTACACCCGGCGATGTTGCCCTGTATAAAACTGCACTAAGCCACAGAAGCGTAAGGGAAGGCGCCGATGAAAATAATGAAAGGCTGGAGTTTTTAGGCGATGCTGTTTTAAGCTCCATTGTGGCGCATTATTTATTTAGAAAATATCCCTACAAAGGCGAAGGTTTTTTAACTGAAATGCGGAGCAAAATGGTAAACCGTCAAATGCTGAACGATATTGCATTAAAGATGGGGCTTAAAAAAATTACCTTTTACAATAAATACGATAATTCCCTTAAAATTTCTCAAATATTTGGTAATACATTAGAGGCTTTAATTGGGGCTGTATATTTAGATAAAGGTTATGCCGGTACACAAAAGTGGGTGGAGAAATTTATCATTATGCCGCATCTTTTTATAGATGACCTGGAGATAATAGAAATAAATATAAAAAATAAATTGTACGGCTGGGCCAATAAAAATGGTAAGCTATTAGAATTTGAAACACTAAATGAAAAATTTGAAAATGGCCGCCGCCTTTTTACCATTGGTGCAACTGTTGATGGGGAATTAATTGCCGAAGCAAAAGGCTACAATAAAAAAGATGCCAGCCAGATTGCGGCGCAGTTGGCAGTAGATAAATTAGGGCTTTAAAAATTAAATGTTGATGGTTGAAAGTTGAATGTTTGCGAATTACATTTCTGCCATTAACTTTTTAACGGAAATTTTTAGTGCTTACTGCCTTGGATTTAAAAATTTTTCAACCATCAACTTTCAACTATCAACCATGCAATTTGGAATATTAGGAAGCGGAAGCTGGGGAACAGCCCTTGCAAAAATTTTAACCGATAATGGTAACACCATTTACTGGTTTAACCGCAGCGAAGCAGCAATCAAACATATACAAACACGCCATCACAATCCTCATTATTTGCCATCGGCACATTTTAATGTTTCACAATTACATTTAACCATCAAGGCCGCAGAAGTTATAACTAATTCAGATTGTATTATTATTGCGGTTCCCTCAGCATACGCCACAGATGTTTTACAGGGGCTGGATAAAAAAATATTT
>NZ_JANPCM010000117.1:0-2744 GCF_031430955.1 Ferruginibacter sp. | reverse complement strand
TTTTACTTGATGCAAATTATTAATCAAGAAATTTTTAGCGTAACAAAGTTTTCGATATTTACTTTTTACTACAAAATGACTACTCAAAAAATAATACTCGTTTTTTTACTTATAGTACTCTATTCTTGTGGTCAGAACTCTGCAAAATATAAAGTCAACAAAAACGCTGTTAATCTAAATAAGAATGCAATGGAGTTGGTAAAATATATTTCAAATACCGATAGTGCTCAAAAAGCTATTAATCTTTTAGATAGTGCAACAGGTATAGACAGTAATTATTATTTAGGCTATTTTAATAAACTTATGTTTTTGAATAATCTTAAGCAGTATGATAAAGCAATATCAGCAACTAAAAGTTTAATTAAATTAAGACCTCATGCACACGACCTTTATATTTTGAATGGAGTTTTTTTTGAAAAAGTAAATGATTCTATTTCTTCAAAAGGTTGTTTTGAAAAATCATTAGCGATATGTAATTCTGTTTTGGACACAATGAATTTAAGTAACATGGACTATGAAATGATTGTAATAAATAAAGCAGTAAATTTAATAATGCTGAGCAAAAATGCAGAAGCAAATGGCTTACTAAATAAATTTTCTAAAACACAGCAAGAAGGGAAAATGAAAAATATTACTTTATCAATGATTAATTTAAGTAAAAAACAATTAATTGAGTTATACTACTCCGGCAATTAAAGGAAACAAAAAAAACACATCACCCCATCCCTAACTCATAAAAATAATCCTCCACCCTCTTCCATCCATTCTTCTCATAAACAGATTGCGCCGTAACATTATCTGCACCAGTTTGTAACAGCAACCATCTGGCACTGGTTTCCATACCAAATTCTTTTGCCTGTCGCAGTAAAGCCGCAGCAATACCTTGTCCACGTGCATTTGCATCAACATACAAATCGTTTAGCAACCAGGTACGTTGCAAACCCACGGAAGAAAATATGGGATACAGCTGGCAAAAGCCAACTGCATTACCATCAGCAAAAGCAATAAAAATAACTGATTCGTTATTGGTTAATCTTTCCAGTAAAAAATCAGTAGCTGCTTTAATATTAGAGGGTTGTTTATAAAACATGCGGTAAGCATCAAATAATGGTGCAGCATATTTTACATCTTCAGGAATAGCTTTTTTAATTTCTACCAGCATTTTACTTAATTTAGTTATCAATAATACTTCTTTTCTTCATTATAAAAAATACAAAATGATAAGCTGGAGCGATTTTGAAAAAGTAGATATGAGGGTGGGAACAATATTGGAAGTAAATGATTTTCCCAATGCAAGAAAACCATCTTATCAACTTACCATCGATTTTGGCGAATTGGGTATTAAAAAATCTTCGGCACAAATAACAGCGCTTTATAAAAAAGAAAATGTAGTGGGCAAACAAGTAATTGCAGTAGTAAATTTTCCTGTAAAACAAATCGCTAATTTTTTCAGTGAGTGTTTAGTGCTGGGTGTGTACAACGAAAACAGTGATGTGGTTTTATTGCAACCATCACTGCAGGTAAAAAATGGTTGTAAGATTGGGTAATATTTTATTACAGCATTTTAATTGCACCGTCCTTCAGGGCGGTGAATATTGGGTTTTGTTGTGAGGGGCTTTAGCCCAACAAATTTTGGCTAAAGCCTAAAACAATTATAAATTTTATCTCTGCTTTGAAGGGCAAGGCAATTGATAAAATTTTTACTCAATTACCTATGTTAATATAATAACTAATTGCAGCTTAAATAAAAATACATGAACATCGAAATTGTATTTTATCAATCACCGCTTGGTGTGCTGGAAATACGCAGCACCGGCAATGCTATTTCGGATGTATTGTTTTTAAACAGCTGGAAAGGCAATAAAATAAATGAAGCAGCAATTGATTTTGTAGCACCCAAATCTCCCGTAATAAAAAATTGCATTAAACAGTTAGATGAATATTTTGCAGGTAAAAGAACAGTATTCAGCATGCACACATTGCAGGTAGGTACCAATTTTCAGCAAACCGTTTGGGCAGCACTCTGCAATATCCCTTACGCAAAAACAATAAGTTATTTAGAATTAAGTAAACGCATTGGCAATGTAAAAGCCATCCGTGCAGTGGGCACTGCCAATGGGAATAACAGTATTTGTATAATTGTTCCCTGCCACAGGGTTATTGGCAGCAATGGCGATTTAATTGGTTATGGCGGCGATTTATGGAGAAAGAAATGGTTGCTGGAACATGAAGCAAAATACGCTTATGGCGTACAAACTTTATTTTAAAAAGTGGTGCTCAACTTTATTTTCTCTTACCAAAAAGTACAGCAACATACGCTGAAAAGAAAAATTGCTTTTGTTTATTATACAGCATTTGAGGAATTTTTTTTGCATAAAACTCCGCATTCACCCCTATTTCCAAAGCACTCACCAGTTCATTTAATTTGCCGTAATCAAAACGTACAGCAGGTTTAATATAAATGCCCGGCGTAACTTTTAAATGTTTCCAGCCGGTACCAAAATTAGGACCAGCCGCTGTTTGGTCCCTATAAGAATCAATAAATAGTAAACTGTCCGGCGAATCGTAACTTACAAATGTTCTTTTGCCTGCTTTATCCACTTCAATTTCATACGGTCTTAATAAGCCGATACAAAGCCCACCACCTAAATTACCTGTTACACTCAATCCATTCTTATTGCTTTTATTACCCAGTAAAATTTGTTGTTGTACCCCCAGTTTAACCGGGTAGAAAAAATTTAATT
>NZ_JANPCM010000116.1:0-10495 GCF_031430955.1 Ferruginibacter sp. | reverse complement strand
AAAAATGATGATGATGAGGTAGTAAATAAAAATATTCATTTGTTTGAAGATGCCTGCATTACTGAAGACATACAGTACAGAGTGCATAAAGATTTGGACATGATGGCGCTTTCTTCTTTAGTGGAAGAAACCCGTTTTGCTGATGTACTTTTAGTGAGCAGCGAATTATTTTTTAAAAATGTTGAGTCGAATCAACCCAATTATTACCTGGAAGAATTGTTGAAAAAAGCAGAATGCCCGGTGATGCTGATACCGGAAAAATTTGAAGAGCCGGGACAAATTTTACTGAGTTATGATGGCGGCCAATCCAGCATTTTTGCTATTAAACAATTTGCTTATCTTTTTCCGGAGCTGGTAAATAAAAAAAGTATGCTGGTAACAGTAACTGAAGATGATAAAGAGGAATTACCCGAATATGTGATGATGAATGAATTGGTGGCAAGTCATTATCCGGCGCTGGAATTGCAAAATTTAAAAATGGACAGTAAAAAACATTTTGTTGACTGGCTCGCAGAGCAACCCAACAGTTTTATTGTAATGGGTGCTTTTTCAAGAAGTATGTTTTCTGAATTATTTAAAAAGAGCTTTGCAAAAGATATAATTCGTGAAATAAAAATGCCGCTTTTTATTTCTCATAAATAAAAATAGTAAATGTTGAAAACAGAAAAGTACCAGTATTTTTTTGAAGTGCAGTTGAACTGGCAGGAAGGCCGCAAAGGCATACTAACCGCCAATGATGTAAAAGATACTATCAAAGTAGCCACGCCGCCGGAATTTGCCGGCGGTGTGCCGGATATGTGGAGCCCCGAACATTTATTTTTAAGTTCGTTAAGCAGTTGTTTTATGACTACTTACCTTGCCATTGCAGAAAAAAGAAAATTCTCCGTTGCTGATTTGGAATGCAATGCCATAGGCCAAATTAATTTGGTATATGGCCATTTAGAATTTACAACTGTAAATCTTTTTCCAAAAATATTTGTAGAAAAGGAAGAAGATATTGCTGTTGCTAACGACTTACTGACTAAAACTTATAAACACTGCATTATTGCCAACTCCATCAAACCGCTCCTTATTCATCACGGCGAAGTGCTGGTAGATAAACATGTTTTGAAAAGAGTCTAATAAAAATCAGAAAAATTATATTAGGTTTAGGTAGAAATAACTCCAATGATAAATTCCGAAACTAAGCCTGCAGTAAAAGAAGAAATAAAATTTTTAGAAGGTCCCCAAAGCCGTTGGGAAGAATTTAAGTTTGCAATTAAAGTGTTGTTTGAATTTATAAAAGGCTTCAGGGCTTTGCATTTTGTTGGGCCATGCGTTACCGTATTTGGTTCGGCACGGTTTAAAGATGGTCATCCTTATTATGAAATGGCCGAAGCACTATCCGGTAAAATTGCACAATTAGGATTTACAATTATGACGGGTGGTGGACCCGGCATAATGGAAGCCGCCAATAAAGGCGCTAAGGAAGTTGGTGGAAGAAGTGTGGGCTGTAATATTGTTTTACCAATAGAACAACATCCAAATCCCTACCTGGATAAATGGGTTAACATCCGCTACTTTTTTGTGCGTAAAACTTTACTGCTGAAATATTCTTATGCTTTTGTGGTAATGCCCGGCGGCTTTGGCACATTGGATGAATATTTTGAAGCCCTTACTTTAATTCAAACAAAAAAAATAAGTGAGTTCCCCATAGTAATTTTTGATACGGCTTTTCATAAAGATTTAATTGAACATATCGCCTTAATGAAAAATAAATCTACCATCTCTGACAGCGATACAAATCTTTTTTTAGTTACAGATTCTATTGATGAAGCGGTGGAGTATATCAAACAAAACAGTGTGGTAAAATTTAATCTCAAAACTCAAAAGCCATATAAACCTTTTGCATGGCTGTTTGAAAAATAAATTAAACTGTTGACTTTTTTTTATTTTTAGTGCATCTTTTATATACACTGTAAGCCTGCGGCACTGATAAAAATATTTTAAGCTCTTTGCAAATGACAATAAGACTTTTTTTCTCAGCTTCGCTGCGAAAGAAGGTTAGCCACAAAGGCGCAAAGGCACGAAGTAGAAAAATGCTACGCATTTTCCTTTGTGCCTTCGAGTCTTTGTGGCTAAATTCAATTTTTTACAAAATTGAATTCCAACCTTTTAAAATACTTGTCATTAGCAGCTTGTCGAAGGCGGGTTGACTCTTGCACCCGGTTTCGACAATCCCGATTACAATCGGGACTGACATTTTTTACCGGGTGGATTAAATGTCTAATTGGCATTCAAATTAGCTTTTATCAATTCCTGATTTATCTCATACATCTTTTTGACGCTGGTCATTTTAATTTTTCTGCTTACAAGGCATCTTTGTGTAATAAACAGCATTATGAAACATACGTTACTTTTAGATGAAACAAAATGCAGGTTATTTATAAATGAGAATGCCGGCTGGCAAAGTGCAATAAAAGCACAGGTAAAAGAAATACCTCAATTAAAAACAATGCTTGCAAATGTGCAAAATGCAGATAACATAAACGGGCCGGCTGATAAAGCCGGTACCGATATTTTTTTTAACAGTGAATTAATGCAGCAGCAAAACGAAATGAAAAAATTAGATGAAGCAATTGACGAACAGCAAAAAAGACTTTTACAGGATTGTGATTTAAAAAATAAGCAGGATGTTGAAGCATTTTGTAACCAGGATATTTTGCGGCAAAGAATTAAAGCAATAGAAAAAACCTATATCGATCTTAAATGCAATTTCATGAATTATTTATCAACTATATCTTAAATCCAATTTTATGCAATGCAATGTAGGTAATACAGACAGGTCAGTTAGATACACGCTGGCTATTTTAATTGGGGCTGCAGGGCTTTATTATGCAAGCTGGTGGGGCTTACTTGCAATTGTGCCACTGCTTACAGGTGTAATTTCTTTTTGCCCAATTTATAAAATACTGGGTATAAATACCTGTGCTAAAAAAGCTGTTCAATAGTTTCTGTCTTTAAAGCCGCTGTGTAATACTATATGGCGGCTTTTATTTTTTAAAATTCCGCTTTATAAAAACAATATCAACCATACAAACCAAATGCTATCATTGCGGCGAAAACTGCGATGATAAGAGTATAGCTATTGAAGAAAAAAACTTTTGCTGCCAGGGGTGTAAACAGGTTTTTTTGCTTCTCAGCCAAAATGATCTTTGTGTATATTACAACTTTGATAAAAATCCCGGTATAAAAGCAAAAGGTAAATTTGTAAGCGAACGTTTTGCTTATTTGGATGATGAGATCATCAAAAATAAATTGGTACAGTTCAGCAGCCCCACACAAATTAATGTAACTTTTTCTTTACCGCAAATGCATTGCTCTTCCTGTATTTTTTTACTGGAAAACCTGCACCGTATTGATGCCGGCATAACAAAATCGCAAACTAATTTTCAGCGTAAAGAAGTATTTATAATTTTCGATCCGCAAAAAATATCCTTGCGTAAAGTGGTGGAGCTGCTGGCTTTTATTGGCTACGGACCCAACATCAGTTTAAAAGATAGCGTATCAAAAAAATCAACCCAATTTAACAAACAACAAATTTATAAAATTGGTGTAGCGGGTTTTTGCTTTGCCAATATCATGATGCTGAGTTTTCCTGAATATTTCAGCAGCGGTAATATAGAACAGAATGGATTGAAGGAAACTTTTACATGGCTCAATTTTTTTTTATCAATACCAGTTTTATTTTTTAGTGCTTCCGGGTTTTTTATTTCGGCTGTAAAAGGTTTGCGGCAGCGGTTTTTAAATATTGATGCCCCCATTGCATTAGCGATTACGGTTACTTATGCAAGAAGTTATTACGAAATTATCAGTGGCCATGGCGCAGGTTATTTAGATTCGGGTACCGGCATTGTTTTTTTTATGCTCATCGGCAGATGGTTTCAGGATAAAACTTATGATTCTTTTTCTTTCGACAGGGATTACCGTTCTTATTTTCCCCTGGGAGTAACAGTAATTACAAATGGTATCGAAAAAAATATTCCTGTTACACAATTACAAAAAGGCAATAGAATTATTATCCGCAACGAAGAAATGATTCCGGCAGATGCCATTTTAATGGATGGTAATGCCAATGTAGATTATAGTTTTGTCAGCGGCGAAAATACGCCAGTACAAAAACTAAATGGTGAGTTGATCTATGCAGGCGGCAAACAGATGGGCACTGCGATAGAACTGGAAGTGGCAGGGGAAGTTTCGCAGAGTTATATTACACAACTATGGAACAATGATATTTTTGCCAGTAAAAAAAATGCAGAAAAATCTTTCATTCATCCCTGGAGCAGGTATTTTACTTTGTCATTATTTAGTATAGCAATTATTACTTTAATTTTTTGGTGGATAAATGATCCTTCAAAAATTTTACCAGCAGTATCATCGGTATTAATTGTGGCCTGCCCTTGTTCGCTGCTGCTATCTGCAACATTCACTTACGGTAATATGCTCCGCATTTTTGGTAAAAATAAATTGTACCTGAAAAATGCAGGTATTATAGAATCGCTTGCAAAAATTAATACTGTTGTTTTCGATAAAACAGGGACACTTACTCAAAATAAATCGTCGCTGGTAAGTTATGAAGGCACGCCATTAACAGAAAAGGAAATGGATGCCGTAAAAAATATTACCCGGCAATCGGCTCATCCTCTAAGTAAAATAATTACAGCATGGTTACAAATTGGCTCAATGAGAATGGAACCGGTTCAGCATTTTAAAGAGTATGCAGGTAAAGGAATGGAAGCAACAGTAAATGATGTAAATGTAAAAATGGGTTCTGCAAGTTTTATTAACCAGTTTAATAATGGCTTTGTTACTTACGATACCGGCACACATGTGCATGTAATGATGAATAATGTACACATGGGCCGCTTTAATATAAGCAACCAGTACCGCAGCGGAATAAATGAACTGGTAAAGCAATTGGGGAATGAAAATTTTGATTGCTTTGTTTTATCAGGAGATAATGATTCGGAAAAAGAAAACCTTCAAAATATATTTGGTAAAAATGCACATCTTCAATTCTATCAATCGCCGCAACAAAAACTGGAGTTTATTAAAACACTTCAGCAAAAGCGGCAAAATGTGTTAATGCTGGGAGATGGTTTAAATGATGCCGGTGCTTTAATGCAAAGTAATGTGGGCATTGCTGTAAGTGACAATACTACCCAATTTTCTCCGGCATGTGATGCTATTTTAGATGGTATAAATGTAAAAATGCTGGATAAGTTTATTGCTTTTGCAAAGTCGGGTAAAAACATTGTTACGGCAAGTTTTATTCTTTCTGTTGTTTATAATATAGTTGGATTATCTTTTGCTGTGCAGGGTATTTTATCTCCTATGGTAGCTGCAATTCTTATGCCTGCAAGCAGTATCAGTATTGTTGCATTGGTTACTGTTTTAACTTCTGCCAGCGCAAGGTTAAAAAGCCTGTAATAATTTTAGATAGATGTTTATATTTTAATTAGGGTGGAACTTATTTTCCTTTTTTATTTTTTGGGCCGCTACTAAAATTAACAATCCTGCAAACATAATGATTGCTGCAATCAGCAGTGCTTCATTAATAAAAGGGATATTGATATAATCTAATGCAGCAACTCCCTGCGTCATTAAAAAAACTTCGTTGATAATTATACCGGCTGCAAAAATGCCTGCACCTGCAATGGAATTTTTACTGTTTACAATTGCCTTTGATGCAAACATATATCCCAATATAAATAAAGTAATTATGCCCAGCAATACCAAATGCAAATACCCAATAACTATTGGCCGGAAACCAAATGCCAGATCGCTGAGCGATGGAATGGTAGAACCCAGTTGCAACAGTAATTTAATGCTTAAGGCAATGGCCGAAAAAATCAACAACCATTTTGCAACAGGCGGTATAGTGTTGTTTAAAGTGTAAGATTGTTTTTTGATAATGCCTGCCATATATATCCATCCCAAAATTTGTGCAATTGCTGCAGCAATAACTAAAAGAAAAACCCATAATGGAATGGGCATCCATAATGTTGATAAAAAATATGCTGGCAAAACTGCTGCTGCAAATAAAATAAAAATCCTTTTTAAAATAACCGGCCGGGCATCGGTTGAAACTATTGAACTGATTAAACCCATGCAGGCAAAAAAGAACCAGCCGTTGTATTGAAAATGTAAATAAAAATATTCTGCAGCCAGGTACCAGTTTTGGTGTATAATTTTTTCTATCCGCATAAATGCCAAACCAAAAGCGCCCAGCGAGGCGAAGGCATTTAATACTACCGCAGCTTTAAACCACCAGGCAATTATATTTTTTTCTGAAATGGTATTTAAATCTTTCCAGTACATAATTGCAAACGCATAGGATACAAAAATGGAAAGTGTAGAAAAGGTTATAGAATATGCTCCATATCCCTGTACAGGAAATGTAACCAGCATGCCAAATGCTGTAAAAAGATTTGCATTTAAAATAAAGCGGTATTTTTTAAAAATATTTTCGCCCTTTTTATTGGCAATATATGCTACCAGCAAAACCATTAATGCCTGCGTTATCCATCCGGCAAATGCAAAATGTGAGTGACCGTGCAATAAATGCTTTTGATCTATAAAGGGCAACGAAAATGCGATCTTGTATCTTAATATCACTCCAATGGCTGCAACCAGCAGTAAATTAAATAAACAAATTTTTATCCAGCGTTGTAAATAAAAAGCCATAATAAATATTTAATTCATAAACTTTATTGCAGATGATTTTTTAAGCAATTGAAACTTTTACTAGCAATAAACTTTGCCTTTATCAATTACCAACCGGCCTTTTGTTTCTAAACTTTTAATGGTACGTATTACAGTTTCTACCCTTAAGCCGGTCATATCAGCAATTTGCTGACGTGTTAAATTTATCCTGTTACACTTTGGACAAATATTTTTTTGTGTTTGCTTAAAATAACTCAGCAGGGTAGATATACTGTGCTCCGGGTTGTGGTTGGCCATTTCTTTTAAAATAAAAAATTTAAACCGCAACCGCTGTGTAAGTTGTTTACTAAATGCAAGGTGTATCTCCGGGCTTTCTTTTATTAATTTATGAAATATGGAACGGTGCAACCGGATGATAACAGATTCTTCGTTGGCAATTGCTGTTGCAGCAAAAGGTTCATCATCAAACAAAGGAAGCTCACCAAAACTTTCTCCGGGGTCAATTATAATTTGTAAAAATTCTTTACCCTCATCATTAATATTTACCCAGCGTACACTGCCACTTACCAACTGGTAATAAAATTGAGATGGGCAACCTTCTTTGAAAATAATTTCGTTAGCGGTTATTTTTTTAAATGCGGCTCCCCACGCCAGCAAAGTGTCAATAGCAATCATCTTAAATTAAAATTTAGGTATGCTTAATTTGACCCAATATCAGCGTATCAGGCTTTGGAGAAAATGACAGGTATTATATCAGCATGTGATTAAAATCATATACTGATTAACTTAAAATCTTTTTTTTTGATTTCTTAATGTTGATGGAATTGCATGATGCATTTCCATAACGGGAGAGAGTTTTTAAAGAAGGAATTTTTTATTGTTATGATTCTACGCATAAAGCTACAACTATATCAGGTGTAATCTTGTAAAATCATTTTTACAAACAAAAAAATAATTATCATGAAAAAATTAGCAATCATTTTTACTGCAGCAATTTTTATAGCTGCCTGTGGTACAGGCGCAGGTGCTGATACTAAAGCAAATACCGATGCAACCGATACAAAGACTACCACAGCAGATAATGGTAATCCCTCTTACGACCCTAAAAGAGGAGAGGGTAAATTTAGTAATGTAGAAGTAGGTGCAACAGTAGATGCAGCTATGGCTGCCACCGGCGAAAAAGTGTACGGTGTTAAATGCAGCAGCTGTCACAAATTAACGGATGAAAAATTAGTAGGCCCCGGTTGGAAAGGCGTTACCACACGCCACTCTGCAGAATGGATCATGAATTTTGTAACCAATACAGATGAAATGCTGAATAAAGATCCTAAAGCACAGGCGCAGTTAGAAATTTGTTTGGTGCGTATGCCCAATCAAAATTTAGCCGATGCAGATGCAAGGGGTTTGTATGAGTTTATGCGTAAGAATGATGGCGTAAAATAAAATTATCCAATCAAAAATAATAAACGGTAATTATATAAATCAAATAAAAAATGAGAAACAAAAAATGTATAACAGTAATACTTGCAGGTTTTAGTTTACTGTTAGGCTTTAATGCCTGTAAACCAAAAAATGCCGGTAATGCGGTAAGCTCCGATGCGGCAGCAAAAACTTATGTTGCACCTGGCAAGTATGATGAGTTTTACAATTTTGTATCAGGAGGTTTTAGCGGCCAAATGAGTGTGTATGGTTTACCATCCGGCCGTTTGCTGAGGGTAATTCCTGTTTTTTCGGTTGACCCTGAAAAAGGCTGGGGCTACAGTGAAGAAACAAAACCAATGCTCAACACATCTCATGGTATGGTGCCGTGGGACGATCTGCATCATGTGCAGGTGTCAAAAACAAATGGCGATTATGATGGCCGCTGGGTTTTTGCCAATGCCAATAATACACCACGTGTTGCCAGGGTTGATTTAAAAACTTTTCGTACTGCAGAAATCATTGAGTTACCCAACAGCGGTGGAAACCACTCTTCTCCTTTTATTACAGAAAATACAGAATACGTTGTAGCGGGTACCCGTTTCAGTGTGCCACCCGATGATGTAAATGGCGATGTACCTATTACTACTTACAAACAAAATTTTAAAGGCACCATTAGTTTTATCAGTGTTTCAAAAGATGATGGTACTATGGATATTGCTTTTCAATTACAATGCCCCGGTGTTAATTTTGATTTAAGCCGTGCCGGTAAAGGTGTTTCGCATGGCTGGTTTTTCTTTTCTACTTATAATACAGAACAAGCTAATACTTTACTTGAAGTAAATGCGTCGCAAAAAGATAAAGATTTTATTATGGCGGTAAACTGGAAGAAAGCTGAAGA
Organism: Ferruginibacter sp.; assembly: GCF_031430955.1. GTDB lineage: Bacteria > Bacteroidota > Bacteroidia > Chitinophagales > Chitinophagaceae > Ferruginibacter. The sequence goes on along the minus strand of NZ_JANPCM010000116.1, from coordinate 1,470 downwards.
ATATATTAAAGCAGGTAAAGGCAGAAAACAATCTGTAAAATATGCACACAATGTTTACAGCGATGTTACCCATTCGGCAACATCAACAATTAAAACAGAAGTAACCGTTTTAGATGTAAAAGATTTTAAAGACCTGTGTTATTTTTTCCCCTGCCCCAAATCGCCGCATGGTTGCGATGTAAGCCCCACCGGCGAGTACATTGTAGGCAGCGGAAAATTAGCTGCATTAATTCCGGTTTTTAGTTTTGATAAATTACAAAAAGCCATTGCTGCAAAAGATTATATTGGCGAGTTTGATGGCATACCCATTATTAAATACGAAAGTGTTTTATACGGCGAAGTAAAAAAACCCGGCCTTGGCCCTTTGCATACCGAGTTTGATAATAAAGGCAATGCGTATACTTCTATGTTTGTTTCTTCCGAAATTGTAAAGTGGAGTATTAAAGATTTAAAAGTTTTAGACAGGGCGCCTACTTATTATTCAGTTGGGCATTTAACTGTTGCAGGTGGCGATACCAAAACACCTAACGGAAAATATTTAGTAGCCTACAATAAAATTACTAAAGATCGTTTTTTACCAACCGGGCCCGAGCTTTCGCAAAGTGCACAGCTGTATGATATCAGCGGCGATAAAATGCAATTGATATTAGATTATCCCACCATTGGCGAACCGCACTATGCACAAATTGTACCGGCAGAGCTTATCAAAAAAAATTCGGTAAAATTCTTCAAAATGGAGAATAATAAAAATCCCTATTTTTCAAATGGCGAAGGTGAAACAAAAGTAGTACGTGAAGGCAATAAAGTACATGTATATATGACGGCTATACGTTCTCACCTAACACCTGATAATATTGAAGGTATAAAAATGGGTGACGAAGTTTATTTTCATGTTACCAACCTGGAACAGGATTGGGATGTACCGCATGGCTTTGCCATTAAAGGTGCTGCCAATGCCGAGTTATTGGTTATGCCCGGCGAAACACAAACTTTAAAATGGAACCCCGACAGGGTAGGTATGTTCCCTATGTATTGTACTGATTTTTGCAGTGCATTACACCAGGAAATGTCGGGTTATATCAGAGTGTCACCAGCCGGAAGCAATGTGCCGCTGTTATTCAGCACTGGTAAAAATTATCCTAAGGCAGATACGGCAATTAAAAAATAAGTTTTAGCATAAGAAAAAAGGAGCAGGTTATTGTACCTGTTCCTTTTTAAAATTATCGTAATAAATAAATATAATGCAAATTTCAACTTTACAAAACTGGGTAAGAATACTGTTGGTATTTTGCGGTGCAGCCTTAGTGGTTGTTTTGTTTGTGCCTATGTGGAAAATAGATCTGCAGGCACCACAATATCCCGAAGGGTTAAGAATGTATATCTGGCAAAATCATTTAAGCGGCGATGTAAATATTATTAATGGTTTAAATCATTACATCGGCATGCGGCATATTACCGAAGATCAGTTTC
>NZ_JANPCM010000115.1:0-3363 GCF_031430955.1 Ferruginibacter sp. | reverse complement strand
CATGAAATATCAACCCGGCGATAAAATATTGGTACTCCTCACCGATGAGGAAGGTACGATTGTAGAGATCATGAACGAAAAAATGGTACTGGTAGAAGTGAAGGGTGTAAAATTTCCCATCTATACCGACCAGATAGATTTTCCTTATTTTAAAATGTTCTCCCAAAAATTTAAGGCTGAAAAAAAGAAGGTTTTTATTGACCAGGTGCAAAAAGAAAAAACAACTGTAAAAGCTAAAGAAGGCGAGGGCATTGTGTTATCGTTTTTACCTGTTTTTAGTAAAGATGTTTTTGATGATGATGTGGTGGAAAAATTTAAAATTCATTTAGTCAACCAAACAGAAACTGCTTACAACTTTACGTACAATTTAATGATTGGCGGCGAAAGTAATTTCCAGTTAAAAAATACTATTGAACCATTAGCAGATTTTTATTTGCATAATGTAGATTTTGAAGAATTGAGTGACAGTCCCCGGTTTGATTTTGAATTTACCTTAAAAGAACCGGATAAAAGAAAAGCACCTTTTTATGAAGTATCGCTAAAATTAAAAGGCAAACAAATATTTAAAAAGATTGAAGAGATACAGTTAAAAAACGAGCCCACTTTCGGATATTTATTATTTGATAACTATCCAAATAAAGTAGATGAAGAAAAAGTTGACCTGAGCAGCCTGGGTACTGCCGGTTACAGGATTTACGACGCTTCAAAAGTTAGAGAGAATTTAGAACCTGCCAGAACTGTTGTTGATTTGCATATAGAAAAACTAACCGATAGCTGGAAACACCTAACCAATTTTGAAATACTGACCCTGCAGTTAAAAGCCTTCGAAAAATATTATGAGCTTGCTGTTGCCCACCGCCAGCCAATATTAACTATCATTCATGGTGTGGGTACTGGTAAATTAAAAGATGAAATACACGACAGTTTAAGATTGAAGAAAGAAGTAAAATCTTTTGTAAACCAGTACAATCCTTCGTATGGCTACGGTGCAACTGAAGTTTACTTCCAATACTAATTCTTGCAGATATTTTCCTCGCCGTTCAACTATAAAATGCAGAAAATGAATTATGTTTATTTTAACAGAATTGCGTATTTTCGTTGTATGGCTTTGCTTATAAAGAATTAAAAGTCTGTATCCCACCGAAGACACCCCTCAAAAAACAAGATAATCAGGTTTAGATTAATGAATTGAAAAACTGCTCTGGGGTTTTCATTTGTAAAATATTTTTATTTTGAAAAGACTGCTACTATTCACTTTTTTATTGTTTATGATGATTAATGCATCCTTTGGGCAGGTATATTGTGCATTAAATTTATTAGAATCCTCCTCTGTACCTAAACAAAAATTTGATAGTTACGTTTCTAAAAAAGGATTTGCATATTTAGGATCATCTTACAAAAGCGACACCGTTGCACGTGACTATGATTTTAGGGGTATAGGAAAAAACAAAGTAAACGATTCAATACAAAGGGCAGTAACCATATTTACTACTAAAGCAGATTTTTGTTTTACCTACCGCACTACTTCTCCCCTGGAATTTGAAAAAATTAAAAGCGATATAAAAAAAGATGGTTTTTTTTGTAATGAGGAAAACGAATCGCTTATTGCAGCTGCTTCATTAATGTATCAGAGCAATGATGTAACCGTAACTATTTCTTCAAAACCTGTTGATACTTTAACTGAATATTCTTTCCTCATTCGCAAACAAATTTTACCCAAGCCAAAAGAAATTGCATTTGCAGAAGATCTGTCAGTTTTTAATTCACACGAATACCTGCGTTATTATTTTGGTGATAAGAATGTAAAAAAGGATATTTATTATTTATCAGAAAAAAAGATTGGGAAATGCTCTATCATTTTTCCTAATACCAGCAGGCAGGTGGTTTTTTTGTGGGCCGATGAAGTGAATAATTGTAACCTTCTAAAAATGTATATCGGCGGACAGCTAATGGCAGAGAGTTCGATGGAGTATGATAAAAATGTAGCTGAAAACCTTTGGCGGTTAAAAAGCGGTGTTAGGCCGGGGATGAGTTTGTATCAATTAAGGATATTAAATGATGCATCTTTTAATTTTAATGCAGGTAATTCATCAAACACTGGAATGGTATCAACAGACAGTACAGGTAAAATAAATTTTAAAAAAGAAAATATAATTCTGGGCTGCATGAATTGTAATGATGCGGCATTTTATAAAAAAGCTGTTATCAGTTCTGATGAAGCCATCGAAGAAGAAAGGATACTTTTTGTACACACCATAATCCTTGATCCGGTAAAAACAAAAGCCGAAGAGAAGCCTTCCAAAAAAATGGCTTTTAACTGATCAGGGTTATAAATTTCCCTGCCATTTAATTTTTTTTTAAGATTAATTTCTTTTGCGAACTTTACCGCCTGTTTTTTGTTTTACGATTTATTAAAATTAATCTCATGAAATATTATCAATTAGTTTTTTGTGCAACTGCTTTATTATTTGTTGCATGCAACAACAACACTTCCGAAAAAGAAATGGCAAAAACCCCGGTGATAAAAGAAGAAAGTGTAAGCTATGGCACAGATAGCGCAAAGCTTACCGGCTTTGTAGCTTACGACTCTGCTTCTACAGCAAAACGCCCCGTAGTTTTAATTGTGCATGAGTGGTGGGGCCTTAATGATTATGTAAGAGGCCGTGCAAAACAATTAGCAGATCTGGGTTACTTAGCAATGGCGGTGGATATGTATGGCGATGGAAAAATGGGCAATAATCCTGATGAAGCCGGTAAATTGGCTATGCCATTTTATACCAACCCCGGCATGGCAAAAAGCCGCTTTGATGCAGCTTTAGCAAAAATAAAAACATACAGTCAGGCCGATACTGGCAAAATTGCAGCCATTGGTTATTGCTTTGGTGGTGCCATGGTTTTAAATGTAGCAAGGCTGGGAGAAAATTTAAATGGAGTAGTAAGTTTTCATGGTGGTTTGGTAGGTACACCGGCAGATAAAAATTTATTAAAGGCAAAAGTTTTAGTTTGCCATGGTGCAGATGACCAGTTTGTAAAACCCGAAGAAGTAGCAACCTTTAAAAAACAAATGGATTCAATTGGTGCAGATTATACATTTAAACAATATGCAGGCGCAACCCATGCATTCTCTAATCCAGGGGCAACCGAAATGGGTCAGAAGTTTAAAATACCTATTGCTTACAATGCAGCAGCAGACTCATCCTCATGGAATGATATGAAAGATTTTTTTGCAAAGATTTTCAAATAATTTATTCCTTAAAACAAAATGGGTGCAGTTGATTACTGCACCCGTTTTGTTTGGTAGTTTTTCTTTAATTTTTATTTTAATTCTTCTTCAATAACTTCCTGAAAATTATTTTCATTTTC
>NZ_JANPCM010000114.1:0-3166 GCF_031430955.1 Ferruginibacter sp. | reverse complement strand
GCAAATTTTAGTATATCTATACAAAAGCAACCCATTTGGTTACAGGCTATCGAAATGCTTTTTATGAGTGATTTAATCATTTACTGGGGGCACAGGATACAGCATAAAGTTGATTTTTTATGGAGGTTCCATAAAGTGCATCATAGCACCGAGCATTTAGATTGGCTGGCTGCACACCGGGAGCATCCGCTTGATTCTATTTATACGATCGGGCTCATTAATCTTCCCGCTTTTATTATGGGCTTTCAATTAGAAACCCTGGCAGTTGTTGTAGCTTTTAGAGGAATTTGGGCAATCTATATTCATTCGAATGTAAGATTATCTATTGGGCCATTAAAATTATTGATAGGCTCACCCGAACTGCATCACTGGCACCACGATATTGAAAGGGATGCAGGAAATTATGCCAACATTTCTCCATTAATGGATAAATTATTTGGCACTTATACCTGCCCGCCACATGAGCCTGACAACTTTGGCATTAAAGAAAAATTTCCTGAAAATTATATGGGACAATTACTGAAACCAATGTTACCCAATGCTGTTTGGAAAAAAATTACAGCCATTAAAAAGTAGTTTCACTTCCTGTTAACCAATTTTAACAATTAATCTTTTCCACCTGCTGCAACGCTGGCATAATTTTTTACATCTTTGTACAAAACAAAACAGTTGTATAAAATTTTACCTGCTATTTTATTGCTTATTTCCTTTGCTGCAAAAGCACAGAAAATAGACAGTATTTATGTTAACCTATATACCGACAGTCTTAAAAAAGGCACTTACAATTATATTAATGTAGATGGGCTTATGAGCAATGGCAGGTATTGTCCGTTAGACAGCAGCAATATTTTATTTACATCATCTGCAGGTAAATTTATTGGGAATAGTTTAGTGCTTGATAAAGATTTTGTACCTGAAAAAGTTACCATAAAAGTGGTTTTAAAAACCAACCCCGCCTTAAACAAAGAATTTGTTTTATACATAAAGAAAAAACCCGATGATGAAAACTTAAAAACAACTGAACAGTTGTTGAATGATATGCAACCTCCCAAATCGAAGCGTAAAAAAGGGTAAATGTCTCGACGGTTTAAAACCGTGTGACATTTATTCAAAAACGTAAAATGCCCGGTTCTTCAAAAAAAGATTTACCGGGCATTTTTAATTAATCAGGTGTCATGACGGTTTCAAACCGTCTGACACCTATGCAAACTTCTTAGCATCTTCTAAAAACTGTGCTAAACCGCTATCTGTTAAAGGATGCTTTAATAATCCTAAAATAGAAACCAGCGGGCAAGTACAAACATCTGCTCCGGCTTCGGCACATTTAATAATATGATTGGGGTTGCGGATTGAGGCCGCTAAAATTTCTGTTTTATATCCCTGTATAGAAAATATCTGGCGCAACTGATGAATCAGATCCATGCCATCCCAACCGGTATCATCTACCCTGCCAATAAATGGCGACACGTAACTTGCGCCAGCTTTTGCTGCCAGTATTGCCTGGCCTGCTGAAAATATCAACGTACAGTTGGTTCTTATACCATTATCTGTAAACCATTTTATGGCTTTAATACCATCTTTAATCATGGGTACTTTTACCACAATGTTCGGGTGAATAGCAGCTAATTTTTTCCCTTCCTCTACAATGCCATCAAAATCTGTAGAAATAACTTCGGCACTAATATCACCATCCACCATTTCGCAAATAGTTTTGTAATGCGCCATTACAGCCTCGCTGCCTTTAATGCCTTCTTTAGCCATTAAACTGGGGTTGGTGGTAACACCATCTAAAATACCTAAATCGTTGTCTTCTTTAATTTGTGCCAGGTTGGCTGTATCAATAAAAAATTTCATTGGAGCTTGTATATATTATATGATAGTATAAATAAAAAATGGCAAGTTACTTACATCGCACCGCTCAACCATCTACCCTTGCTGCCTTCCGGCCCTGGGGGAGTTCAACAGGAGCTGGCCGTATAAGACTTGCCGCCGCAAATATACGGATACAGGTTGAAAGTTGAAGCTTGAATTAAAAAAAGCAAGTAAAAAATTGTGTAAAAAATCAAAGCATAATCTTTTACATTTCCCTTTCAGGGGATAGGGGCGTTAAAAACTTATACCCGGTTTATCCGTTCTCGAACTTATTCTTCCCACACCTATCAATTGATCAGAGCGGTCGGTAAAGGCTTTGTAATACATTAAAATAGTGTACGTGTTTTCTGTTTCCCAGTAATTGCCTTCCATATCTATTTTGTTTGCAGGGTTATTTTTATCAACTGCTATGTAAGTGTAATTATAATAACCCTGTTTTAAAAAAGCGGTTACTTCATACACCCCTTTTTCAGCATTAAAAACCATTTTAGTTTTATCATTAAAAGCATAATCTGTAAGCTGGCCGGCCAAATAAATATCTTTACCGGTTATGGGCTGTGCGTTGGCGGTAGCTAAGGTAAAATGCACTGTTGCAAAATCTCCCTGCCAGTAAGGGTTAATACTTTCGTAAGTTTCAATTAAAAACATGCCGTTAAGATCCCTGAAAGAAACATACCTTTCTCCACTCCTGTCTTTATCTCTTTTTACAAAAATATCGGTGGAAGTTTTTTTGTAATTGGCACTGTCCACCCTGTCGCTTTGCAATCTAAAACTCCTTAAATCGAGCCAGCGCCATTCTTTACCGGCAGCAAACACCAAATTATTTTCGTTACTGTATTCTAAAGCTGCGCCACGAACAAATGTTGGTGCAATATCTTTTAAAGAATTATCCCAGCGGTTATTTTGTAAAATAACCACCTTGACTTGTTGTGCTGCACTAAAAGTATTAACGCCTGTTATGTTTGCAGTAAACTGCACTTTTTGATGTGTAGTATAAAACTGCGGTGTGTATGGCTGCACAACTTTTGCAGCAATGGCCGCTTTTTGATCCAGTACTAACAGCCTTCTTGTAAAAGCCAATTGCGATGTATCGCCATTTAAAAAAACTTTCAGCAGGTAATTACCCGATAAAGTAATGGTGGTATTTCTGTCGGGTACTATGGCCTGGTAGTGTGTATATTTTGTAAATGCAATGGAAGAATAGCGGTTGGTGGTAATACGCTGTTGTGTAAATCCTTTAATGTACATAAACGGGCTGATGTCAACCGGCTTCCAGTTATAATCGCACAATTGA
>NZ_JANPCM010000113.1:0-5916 GCF_031430955.1 Ferruginibacter sp. | reverse complement strand
TAAAAACGATTGCTGTTATAACCGCTTATTTTCTGGTTATATTTTATTTTTTTTCAACCATAGTTGCCAACTATTTTTTTATTTATCCGTCGCTTCCTAAAATTCATGAACATTATGACGAATACTTGGCAGTTTTCAATACTTCTACCAGAATTCTAATGACTTATTCCTCCGTTGCTTTATTCTTTACATCCGTTTTATTACTTTGGTTTCGACCAACTTCTTTTCCTCGAAGTGCAATTTGGATGTCGATAGTTTTAGCTTCTATATCTACAATTGCAACACTGTTTTTTATCATGCCATTGCAGTTGTCATTGTGGATTTCAGGTTATAATGAAGCTTTATTTCAAAAATTAATGCATATCAGTAAGTATTTTCAAATCATCCCCAGCTTTCTACAAATACTAATTGGTTTTTGGTTACTCAACCGTTATTTAAGCCATATAAAATTTATGAGCCGATGGATTTTCATTTTATTTTTTGCACTTACCCTATTTAACACAAACTATGATTCTACTGTAGCTTTTCAGTTATACACGACGGTTGGTTCTGCTGATTGGACGGCATTCAGAAATGCCATATTACCTCCTTTGTTTTTCATTTTTTTAATTTTGGCTTTTACACCTATGTTACTAACAATTCCTATGTTTTGGTTGCGACCTAAAAGTATTCCAAAGTATTTTGTAGGCATTTATGGATTAACTATTCTTTGGATTTTCTTCATTTCAGCAATTTATATCGCTACTAAATTACAAGGCTTTTTGGAACATAATTATTCACGCTTAAAAATCGAAGAATTAGTCAATGCCGATTTAATGTATCGAGGATTACCTGCTATGATTTTAACTTTTATAACGGTTTATATGTTTGTAAAAGTCGGAAAAGACAAAATTAACATTCAAAACTTAGCTTAAAAAAACGGCTGGATTGGGTTTTGTGCAAGTGTGGCTTGACAAACAAACATCAGTGCCTTGGTTCCTGAAACATTAACCAAGGCACACTTATTTTATTTATTCTTTTTTACCAATAAGCGTTTTTAAAAGCAACTTAGCAACTGCTTCTGAAGAGGCTGGGTTTTGCCCGGTAATTAATAAGCCATCCTGCTCAGCAAACGAACCAAAGTCGGCTCCTTTACTGTAATGTGCCCCTAATTTTTTCAATTCGTCTTCTAATAAAAAAGGCACCACTTTTGTTAATCCTACGGCTTCTTCTTCGGTATCTGAAAATCCGGTTACCTTTTTTCCTTTTACAAGTGGCTGGCCATTTTCTGCCTTTACTTTAATTAAAGCTGCCGGCGCATGGCATACAAATGCAACAGGTTTTTGTGTATTGTAAAAATCTTCAATTAATTTAATGGAGGTTTTATCATTTGCCAAATCCCACATTGGACCATGACCCCCGGGATAAAAAACAGCATCATAATCATCCTGTTTAACACCACTTAATTTTATTGTATTGGCAACTTTATCAATAGCATCTAAATCTGCGTAAAATCTTTTTGTAGCAGGTGTTTGTGCGTCGGGGGCTTCACTCTTTGGATCAACCGGGGGCTGACCGCCAAGTGGTGATGCAATGGTAATAATGGCACCGGCATCAGCAAGCACATAGTATGGTGCTGCAAATTCTTCAATCCAAAAACCGGTTTTTTTTCCAGTGTCGCCTAAAGCACTATGTGAGGTTAACACAATTAGTATTTTCATTTATTTATATTTTATTATTTAATGATTACATCTTTTGTTTGTATCGCCAATTAGTATGCCAGGGCACTATCACTATAATCTGCAGTTCCAATACCTGATGGCATAAGTTTATTTAGAAATAATTTAAATTATTTGTAAAGCAAAGATGAGTTTATGCGGTTTGATGAATGTTACAGCATTTTGTAAAAAATTTATATCATTCCCACATTTGGATAACTGCAGTGGTTATGTATATTGTTTCATGTTTAAAGAAACAGTACTCCTGTTTTTAGTGCAATGGTTAGCGAGACACAAACCAAGGCTGGAGAATAAGATTTGAAAAAAATACATAACTTCAACTATGACATACAAAACATCTTTGGATAACGTAACAAAAGTAATTACATTGGGCATTACAATATTATTTGCCGCTATCATTATCGGGCAATATTCAATAATTAAAGATGCAACAGCAAGCGCAACTCCAATTTATATTACAGTTGGTTTATTGATAATTTATTTTATTGTTTTTGCTTTCAGGCCAGTTAAGTACAGCCTTACTGCCGGCAATCTTATTGTGCACAGGCTCTTTTCAGACGTAAAAATTGAGCGGAGCAAAATTAAAAGTGTGGAGTTGGTGGATAAAGAAAAACTTAGTTGGTCTGTGAGGATTTTTGGAGTGGGTGGTTTTTTCGGTTACTGTGGAAAATTTGCAAATGCAAAATTAGGCACTATGACCTGGTATGCAACACGTAAAGACAGAATAGTTTTAGTTAAAATGTTAAACAATAAAAAAATAATTTTAACGCCAGATGAGCCTGAAAAATTTGTTGCAGATTGTAACGCCTGAAATGTTGGTTAAGCTGTCCATGTCTCACGAACCATACTCCAAATTGAAGCAAAAGATTTGTGAGACATAAACTTTTGTGAAGAAGAGAAAAAATAAATAATCACCTCACACTTCTCGAACTTCTGTAATTATTATTTGCCGCCTGCGACATAGTTACAGAACGGGCACATGATGCGAAAACAAAAGCAATAACTAAAAGTGTAAAAAGAGTTTTCATAAAAGATATTTTAGGTGGATTAAAGAAATAAATGCTATTGTAAAAATAAAACATCCGTTCCTTATTTTTATGAGGGAAACTAAGCAATTTTTTTAGTAAATGTACCTGTGGTAACTACTGTGTATAAATTGCAATATCTTCTTTTTCAAAATGTTGAATTATTTAAAAGTAAAAGAATAAGCATTTCCCTTTTTTGTATCAAAACTGTACACACTCCCCTGCCCCAATGTTTTTATTTTTTTAATTGCCGTGTTTGTAACAGGTGTAAAATAATTTTGCAATAATATTTTACAAATGCCGCCAGCACCCGAGAATATTTTTAATGAAGTAAGCTTGCCTTCTTTCCAATCCATATCTATTACAAAACCGCCTCTTGCACATAAACCTTTTATGCTGCCGTTTTTCCAGGCGGTGGGCAATGCAGGTAATAGTTGTATGGAATTCAAATGGCTTTGCAACAGCATTTCGGCAATGCCGGCGGTGGCACCAAAATTTCCATCAATCTGAAAAGGCGGATGCGTATCAAATAAATTATTCATTGTGGAAGTTTTTAATAACTCCTGGTACATTTTGTATGCATGATCGCCATCTAACAATCTTGCCCAAAAATTTATTTTCCAGGCTTTGCTCCAGCCCGTGCCACCGTCTCCCCTTATTGCTAAAGTTATTTTACAAGCGTTTGCAAAAGCTGTATCCAGCAGTGGAGAAATTTCTCTTCCCGGGTGCAAAGCAAACAACTGCGACACATGCCGGTGCTGTGGATCTTCATCATCCCAATCGCCATACCACTCTACTAAATTTCCTTTGTTACCAATTTTAAGCGGACTGAGCCGATCTCTTTTTTGTTTTATTAATGCTGCAAAATTTTTGTCGGTATTTAATACGGTTGATGCTTCAATAATATTGGTAAATAAGTCCCAGATAATTTCCATATCCATTGCAGATGCAACGGTAACGGCCGCTTTAAAACCATTGGGATGTAAATAAACATTTTCAGGTGATGTGGAGGGCACTGTAATTAAATAACCATCTTTTTCTACCAGCCAGTCCATACAAAATAATGCAGCACTTTTCATTAAGGGATATGCTGTATCCTGTAAATATTTTTTATTGCTGGTAAATCTATAATGCTCAAATAAATGTTGCGATAACCACGGGCTGCCCAATGCCCAGTTAGCCCATTTAGGATCGCCGCCACCTTCACCCACAGGATTAGTTTGCGCCCATATATCACTGTTATGATGCACTGCCCAGCCCTGCATATTGTAATAATTTTTTGCTGTGGCTGTTCCGTTTTTTGCCATACGTTGTATGTGTGCAATCAATGGTTGTGTTAAGTCAGAAAGGTTGCAGGTTTCGGCCAGCCAGTAATTCATTTGCAAATTAATATTGGTAGTGTAGTTGCTGCGCCATGATGGTCGAATTTCTTTATTCCAAATTCCCTGCAAATTAGCAGGCATGCCGCCGGGCCTGCTGCTGCAGATTAATAAATACCGGCCAAATTGAAAATACAATTGTTCTAATGCTAAATCGGGTTCCCCTTTTTTATAAGCTTCCAAACGTTTATCAACCGGAACCTTTGAAACTGTTTTTTCTATAAGAGAAAAACTTACCCGGTTAAAATATTTTTGATAATCTTTTATGTGTGTACTTAATAATTGGGCATAGTTTTTTTTAAGTGCTGATTGTAAAAATGCAGTGGCTAACTTTTCTTCATCTTTACCATCACTGTCGGGGCATTTATCGTAACCATTAAAACTGGTTGCTGCCGAAACGTATAAAATAACTTCAGTTGCATTGCTGATAATTAATGAAGTATCGGTGTTGCTAATTTCGCCATCTTTATTTTTTGCTTTTATCCTGAACTGAAAACGCATACCATTACAGTTAACTCCATCTTCGAAGATTAATGGTTTTGGATTTCTTCTTTCGTCGTTGGTGATTCTTGCTTTTCCTTTTAAAATTAATTCTTTATTTGCCGCAACTATTTTTTGATATTGCAATTCATGCTTTACATCTACAGAAAAATTTAAGGCATTTGCTTTAGATGATTTTAAGCGGATGATAATTATTTTATCGGGTGCAGAAGAAAATATTTCTCTGGTGTATTCAACGCCATCAACAGTAAATTTTGTAGTGGCTGTTGCGTTGCCAATATTTAAATCACGGTAATAATTGGTGGCTTCACCGGTAAACTGTTGTTTTATGATAATATCGCCGAGTGGCTGGTACATTTGGGTATTAGGACCCTGTATTTTTTTCAGCAGCTTTACTGCCTGGTTAATACTGTCTTTTAAAAGGGCATCACGTGCAGGTTGTAAAAATTGCTGCGCTGTTGGGTTGGGGTTTAAATTGGCTGGCCCGCCCGTCCATAAAGTTTGTTCGTTTAATTGTATTAACTCTTCTTTGATGCCGCCAAAAATCATAGCACCTAAGCTTCCATTGCCAATGGGTAAGGCTTCGTTCCATTCTTTGGCAGGTTTGTCGTACCAGAGTGTTAGGGGGTTTTGGCAAAAACTTTTTAATTGAAAAAAAAGAATTGTGATAATAAAAATACTTTTTTTCATAATTAATTTTATTAACAATTAAATATTTTTCATTCTTTTTATTAATTGTACCGAAGCGAATGGTTCGTGAGACACGAACCAAGGCTGAGAAAAAAAATGCAGGCAATAAAAATTATTTTGTATTTCATATTTACGCTTTAATAAAAGTTCAATAAAGATATCCTGTATCCCGATGCATCGGGACGACGCCTATGAAGATCCACATAGCTTCAAAGCCAGGTTAAAAAAATAAATTCTGAAAATTTCAATTTTCAAGCATCTCAATTATTTCAACCGTTCTTCATTTTCTTTACCTGCTGCTTTTGGTGGCGGAGCATTTTTATCAATACTGATAGTAAAATTATTGTACTTCCAGCCTTCGATATATTCCATAGTGCCTAATACTGCTGCAGAAATTCTGCTGTTACTGAAAACAAAATTTTTAAGCGTGGATTGCGGATAACCTACTGCATCAAAAACAATTTTTGCATGTGTGGCAGTGATGTTGCTGATGTAAAAATTCTTTGCAGCTGGAATGCCTTTCTCTGGCGGTGTAACTTTTTGCAGCATCGATTTCCAGTGTGCAGGAACAGAATCGTATACATAACCTTTGGGTAATTCGGA
>NZ_JANPCM010000112.1:0-2042 GCF_031430955.1 Ferruginibacter sp. | reverse complement strand
TATATTTGTTCAGATAGTAACACATATTATTAAAAATAATACAAAAACAATCAAAGCATGAAATCTTTAACATTAAGAAATTTAGCTCCCTTCTTTGTACTGGCAGTTGTTGCAATAGCTGCAATCTTTATCCCGTCTTTACCCAACTTCGATGATGGTAAATTTAACGGAGCAGATGTGGCCTGGATTTTAGTAGCCACTGCTTTAGTGTTTTTAATGACCCCCGGCCTGGCATTTTTTTACGGAGGTATGGTACACCGTAAAAATGTAATCAGCACTATGATAAAAAGTGTGGTTGCTGCAGGTGTGGTTAGTGTACTTTGGGTAACTGTTGGTTACAGCCTGGCATTTGGTGAAACGATAGGAGGTTTTATCGGTAATCCAATGACGCATCTTTTCTTTAAAGGTGTAGCATCAGGCGCACCAATTTTGCAGGGTGCCACTTCATCATTAACTATTCCCTTATTATTGTTTTCTCTGTTTCAATTAATGTTTGCCATTATTACTCCCGGCCTTGTGGTAGGTGCAGTGGCTGAGCGTATTAAATTCAGCGCTTACATTTTATTTATAGTGTTATTCAGTTTACTAGTTTATGCTCCTTTGGCACACTGGACATGGCATCCAATGGGATTTTTATTTAAAATGGGTGTACTTGATTTTGCAGGCGGTACAGTGGTACATATTTCTGCAGGTTGTGCAGCTTTGGCTGGCGCTTTGGTATTAAAAAGAAGACAATCGCATATTGAACACAGAGAAATTCCACCAGCTAATATTCCTTATGTATTAATTGGCACCGGTTTACTTTGGTTTGGATGGTTTGGTTTTAATGCAGGTTCTGCATTAGGTGCAACTACTTTATCTGTTAGTGCATTTGCAACTACTAATACAGCAGCAGCAGCAGCAGGTTTAAGCTGGATGTTTTTTGATGTAATGAGAGGTAAAAAACCATCTGTACTGGGCTTTTTTATTGGTGCAGTGGTTGGTTTGGTTGCCATTACTCCAGGTGCAGGTTTTGTAGCAATACCTCAAAGTATTTTTATCGGATTTTTAGCTGCAATTGTTTCAAACATTGCGGTGTACTATAAATCAAAATCAAAGTTAGATGATACACTGGATGTATTTCCATGCCATGGTATTGGTGGTATGGTTGGTATGATATTAACTGGTGTATTTGCAACTAAAAATGTAAATACTGCAGGTGCTGATGGATTATTATATGGTGGTACTGCTTTCTTTTTAACACAGCTTAAAGGCTTGGCAATAGTTGTAGCATATAGCTTCACAGTTTCTTTTGCCATCTTTAAATTTATCAATTTTATTTTACCAATTCGTGTTAGCCAGGAAGATGAATTATTGGGCCTTGATGCTTCTCAGCACAACGAAAATTATACACAGGGTACTTTGTTAGTGCAAAACGGTGGAGAAATTAAAGAAACACTTGTTGAAGATTAATCAATAATATAAAAAAGGTACAACCAATATATGAGCTTCTCGACAAAGTTCATGGGTTGTACCTATCATTTAATAATTAAAATCAATTACAATGTTAAGAAAATTATTTTTAGCAGCAACAGCTGCAGTATCTTTTTTTGCCGCTACTGCACAGGATTCTACAAAAACACTTACAGTTTCGGGTTCTATTGACGGCTACTACCGTTATAATTTTGCAGGTAAAACCAATAATTACACCAGTTTCACCAATTCTCAAAGTTCTTTTGAGTTAGGCATGGCTTCTTTACGTGCCGATGCCACAGCTTTATCGGGTAAAGTGGGTGCTACAGTTGATTTAGGTTTTGGCCGCAGGGCAGAAGAGTTTTCTTATAATGATGGTAATGATAATGTAGGAACAGGCTCAGACAAAAATGGCTTTTTATCATTATCTGCAATAAAGCAGGCGTATGTTACTTACGCTCCATCAGCTAAGGTGAAATTTACAGCAGGTAAGTTTGCTACGCATGTGGGTTACGAATTAGTAGATGCACCGCTAAACAGAAATTACAGCATGAGTTATATGTTTACTAACGGTCCATTTTTTCATACAG
>NZ_JANPCM010000111.1:0-5674 GCF_031430955.1 Ferruginibacter sp. | reverse complement strand
ATAAAAGAAGCAAAAAATGCACCCGGCGTACTGGATATTATTACGCATGAAAATACTGTTACTGTAGAAAAACTGAATGATGAGAAAAAAGCAAAAGATAACCGGCTGGGCTTAAGGATTTTTCATACAAAAGAAATTTTCAGTAACGGCCAGCCCATTGCGTTAGTAGTAGCAGATCATTTGGAGCAGGCACAATATGCTGCATCTCTTATTAAAGTGGTTTATACAAAAGAAGTGCATGCCACTGATTTTACTGCAGCAGTTGCCAGCGAAAAAAGTACAAAATTTTCTGATGATAAAATAAGGGGTGATGCTAACGCATGGAAAACTGCACCCGTAAAAATAGAGCAGGAATATACACAACCCATAGAAGTGCACAGCCCGATGGAAATGCATGCCACTATTGCAATTTGGGATGGTAATGATAAACTAACTGTTTACGATAAAAATCATTCTGTAAAAGATGTGCAGGGTACCATTGCAAATGCATTTGGCCTTAAAAAAGAAAATGTTTTTGTACAGGCAGAATTTGTAGGTGGTGGTTTTGGAAGTGGCTTAAGGGTATGGCCGCATACCATTGCTGCAATTATTGCTGCAAAAAAATTAAATCGTGCTGTTAAAGTTGCTGTTACAAGGCCACAAATGTTTACTATGACAGGTTATCGTCCGCAGGCGTGGCAAAAAATTGCTGTGGGTGCAGAGGCAGATGGAAAAATAACAGGGTTTGTTCATGAAGCAATTGGCAACACTTCTATGTATGAAAAATTTGGTGAAAATATTACCGGCATTACAAGAGTATTGTATGATTTTAAAAATTTAGAAACAAAATATAAAACCGTTTCATTAAATTTAGCCACACCCATTTGGATGAGGGCACCCGGAGAAGCCACCGGCGCTTTTGCATTGGAATGTGCGATGGACGAACTGGCGCATGCATTAAAAATGGATCCGCTGCAATTGCGTTTAAAAAATTATGCTGAAAAAGATATTGATGATAATTTGCCCTGGTCGAGCAATTTTTTAAAAGAGTGTTATGAAATGGGTGCTAAAAAATTTGAATGGGAAAAAAGAAAGGGGGAGCCAAAGGCAACAAGAATCGGCGATTGGTGGGTTGGGCATGGCATGGGAGTAGGTACATGGGGAGCGTTCAGATTAAAAGCAACGGCCAGAGGAAAATTAGACCTTAACGGAAATCTTTTATTACAAAGTGCTACCAGCGATATGGGTCCGGGTACCGCAACAGCAATGGTAGCCATTGCAAATAATGTATTGGCTGTTGCAAAAGAAAAAATAAAATTCGAATTAGGAAATTCTGCATTACCTGATGCGCCGGCACAGGGCGGAAGTTTTACACTGGCGTCGGTTGGCTCTGCAGTAAGTGATGTGTGTGAAGAGATAAAGAAAAAATTATTTTCTTTTGCTGTTGAAATAGAAAATAATTTTAAAGATGCAAAATATGAAGACGTGATTTTTAAAGATGAATCTCTTTCTTTAAAAAATAATTCATCTGTTACAATTTCTTATACACAATTGCTGCGTAATAAAAATGTAACTGAAATTGATATTACCAAATCATCTGCCAGCGGTGATGAAAGCAAAAAATATTCTTTTAATTCTTATGCGGTGCATTTTGCCGAAGTGCATGTGCATGCCTATACAGGTGTGGTAAGGGTAAAGCGTTTTGTAAGTTGTGTTGATGCAGGAAAAATTGTAAGTGAAAAAACTGCGGCCAGTCAAATAAAAGGTGCGGTAGTGTGGGGCATTGGCCAGGCATTAATGGAAGAGCAGCAAATTGATCATCGTTACGGAAGAATAATTGCCAACGATTTTGCAGGTTATCACATTCCTGTTAATGCAGATGTACCGGAGATAGATGTTACGTTTATAAATAAACCTGATCCTTACATTAATCCAATGGGATCAAAAGGTTTGGGCGAAGTGGGATTAATTGGTTCGGCTGCAGCTATTGCTAATGCTGTATTTAACGCCACCGGAAAAAGGATCCGGCAATTGCCCATTACACCCGATAAATTAATTTGATAACAAACAATTTAAAGGCTATTCGTTATTTGAAAAACTCTTGGGGGGTTTGCATAGACTCTAAAATTAAATTATAGTGATATAACCCTCCGGGAGTTTAGCTCTATTGAACGCAGCCGGAAAAGAATACGGAAATTGCCCATTACACCCGATAAACTGATATAAAATAATTTATTGAAACATAGTTTTTATACAGAAGGCAACAAAGCTGTCTCATGCTGCGTTTGTATTTTTAGTACATTTAAAAAACTGCCGCATATATGAAACAGTTGTTGAATAATATTTTTTATTCTTTCCCTGTACAACTTTTTATTCTTCATTTTAGAAAATACCAGGTGTTGCTGGTGTTTTGGTATGTGCTGGGCAGCACTATCAATAGCGGTTTTATGAAAAATTTTGGCGCCGATGCGCTATTTTTTGCGCCGGAATATTTAGGTAATGTAAATGCCTTAGGTGCTGCAATTGTAGGTATTGCAATGGGTGTTTTTATGATGAGCTGGAATATCACCACTTTTATCCTGCACAGCAAACGCTGTAAATTTTTAGCCACCGCATCAAAACCATTTTTAAAATATTGCATTAATAATGCAGTGCTGCCACTGTTATTTATTATATTTTATCTTATAAGATTAATTCCTTTTGATGAAAATAAAGAGCTGATGAATGCCGGAGAAATTGCCATAGTTATTGCCGGCATGCTCGGTGGTTTTATTCTGTTGCTGGCCGTTTCGTTTGCGTATTTTTTCGGTGCCGAAAAAACAATACTCCGCAGTATTGTGCCCATCATTGGTAATCCAAAGCAATTTAATCAATCGTATAATCCATCCGAAAATCCGCAAAAGGAAGGATTTGGAATGAAAGTGGGCTATTATTTTACCGGAAGATTCCGACTTAGAAAAGCAAGGAACGTTTCGCACTACAGCCAGGATTTTTTGGATATGATATTTAAGCGCCATCATATCTCTGCAATAATTAGTATTGTACTGGCTTTTATTTTTTTAGCTGTCATTGGTTTTTTTTTAGACAATAAAGTTTTTCAGGTACCGGCAGCTGCAAGCATTTTTATTTTTTTTGCAGTAATGACGGCTTTTATTGGTGCCCTTACTTATTTTTTACAAAGCTGGAGTTTGCCTTTTATTATTGTGCTTGTTTTTTTTGTAGATATTTTATACGAAAACGATATTATTGACCCCCGCAATAAAGCATACGGTTTAAATTATACTAATAAAGATGAGCGGCCTGTTTACGGCAAACAGTCATTACTGCAATTGTGTACGCCTGCTAAAGTTGCTGCAGATAAAGCCGCAATGCTTGAAGTTTTAGAAAACTGGAAAAAGAAACAAACCAGCCCAAAGCCGGTAATGATTTTTATAAATGTTAGCGGTGGCGGTTTACGCAGTGGCACTTTTGTAATGAATACGCTGCAGCAGTTAGACAGTATTAGCAATGGAAAATTAATGCAGCACACCATGCTTATCAGCGGGGCAAGCGGCGGTATGCTGGCGGCCACCTATTACCGTGAGTTGTATCGAAATAATTTAACTGCCCCGGTAAAACAAAACCTGCATCACCCCAACTTAACCAATAATATTGCCGAAGATCTGTTAAATCCTGTTTTTTCATCTATGCTGGCAAGAGATATTTTTTCTCCTGCACAAAAATTTAAAGTAGGTAATTATAAATATGTAAAAGACAGGGGTTATGCATTTGAACAAAAATTAAATGAAAACAGTGCCGGGTTATTTAATACGCAAATAAAAGATTTTGCAGCAGATGAAAAAGCGGCAAAAGTTCCGCTGATAATTTTTAACAGCACCATTTCCCGTGATGGCAGAAAAATGATGATTGCATCGCAGCCCATAAGTTTTATGATGAAGCCGTTGCTGTATGCAAACGATACCACTGTAAGCCCCGATGCGGTTGATTTTAATGCGCTGTTCGCAAAACAAGATCCGCAAAATATACGCTTGTTAACAGTGTTGCGTATGAATGCTACCTTTCCTTATGTGTTACCCAATGTTTGGCTGCCAAGCCTGCCCGTTATTGATGTAATGGATGCAGGTTTACGTGATAATTTTGGCCAGGAAACCAGCCTTCGTTTTATAGAAAATTTTAAAGACTGGTTAACACAAAATACCGGTGGTATATTAATTTTGCAAATGAGGGACCGTACAAAAGATAACTGGCAACAACCTTTTGAAAGTGTTGGCATGACAGATGTACTGGTTAAACCTGCAACCATGCTGCAGCATAACTGGTACAAATTGCAGGATTATTCTGAAACTGAAAAATACAGTTACATGCACGACGAATTAGATTCTGTATTGCACCGCATAACTTTTATGTACGTACCCGAAAAAGAAGAACAGGGTGCTGCACTTAATTTTCATTTAACTGCAAGAGAGAAAAGAGATATCATGTTATCTTTTAAAAATAATTTTAACCAGGATGCAATGCGGAAGGTGCTGGAGTTGTTGAAATGATACTTATTTTTTATAAAGCATTTTATTTGCCCATAGCACAAATTCATCAGCATCAAGCATAGAAAAAAAATGTGGGTGCCTGGTGCCATCAGGTTTAAAACCTTTGCCCAGGCAATTTATAAATTCAGCATTGTTGTTGCCTAAAATTTTAAGTTGAGAAATGCAGCCCGATAAATCTGCCATATTCATAAACTCAGCAAACAAAGTTGTTACAAACAAAACTGTTACAAATTATCTCCCTTCTTACATCCTTCCAAAAAATCCTTTATCCCCAGTACAATCTTATCTGCAATTTGCTGTTGAAAACCTTCATCTAATATTTTCATTTCGTCTTCGGGGTTGCTGATAAATAGAGTTTCTACTAATGCATTGGGGTATTCGATGGGGCTGTTGAGCATAAAATTAAAACTGCCGGTATTACCGTATTCTTTCAACCCTAATTCCAGCATACGTTTATAAATATCATGGCTTAAATTTCTAAAACCGATATAGCGGTAAAAAGTGCCGGTGCCACTAACCCTGATCGGGTCGCCTGCCGAATTTAAATGTATGCTGATCAACAGATCTGGCATACTATCTCTGTAAAATAAAATACGGTCTTTATTATCTACAAATTTTTCGGTGGTTCTTGTCATAATTACTTTTGCTCCCTGCTGTTCTAAAGTTTTTTGCAGTTTAAGTGCCACAGCAAGCGTAAGCATTTTTTCTGATGAACCAGTTGGCCCGCCTGCGCCGGTATTGCTGCCGCCATGGCCAGCATCAACAGCAATGGTTAATTTATTTAACGATAAATTTTCCGGCTGCCTTTTTATTTTTATCATTAAATTATTGCCACGGTAATAAATTTGATGGCCCCAATGCTGCGGATGTTTTAATTCAATTATAACCCTGAAAATGTCTTCGGCGTTTTGTTCGTAATAAACGTTTTTTATTTCTTTTACATTTTCCAATTGTGTTATCCAGTTAGTATTATTGGTGGCACCAAAAATATCTACCACAATTTTTGAAGGTTCAATTAACTGAAAAGACTGATAAGGTAATCTTGCAAACAAACCAACCGTAACATAATCATACAGCGAATCGCCGTAGGCTCTTAAACTACTGGTAAGCGATTCTGGTGTAAAATTTCCTTTGGGTAAAAATTGAATCAG
>NZ_JANPCM010000110.1:0-2408 GCF_031430955.1 Ferruginibacter sp. | reverse complement strand
GGCAATGGTTTTGCAAAAGGGTTTGAAGTTTTTTGGAGAGATAAAAAAACAATTAAAACTGTTGACTACTGGATCTCTTATTCTTACTTAGATACAAAAAGGGATTTTATAAATTTCCCTTCGTCCATTCAGCCATCATTTGCTGCAAAGCATACCGCAGCTTTTGTTTTTAAAAAATTTGTATTGCCCTGGAAAACACAATTTAATTTAAGTTACAATTTTGCAACAGGCAGGCCTTACTACCGTATTGCGTATGATGGCTCACAAAATAAAAATGTATTTACCGATATGGGCACTACTATTAATTACAACAGCTGCAGTTTTAGTGTAAATTATTTGCCCACCATTGGTAAAAAAGATACAAAAAACTTTGCAGTGTGGGTGTTAGGTATAAACAATGTATTTGGTCAAAAGCAGGTGTACAGTTATAATTACTCTAATAATGGAAGCCGTAAAGAAGCAGTAACACCGCCCAGTAAACGATTTGTATTTATAGGATGTTTTTTAAGTTTTGGAACCGACAGAACACAGGATGCAATTAATAATAACCTTTAAAATAAAAAATGATGTCAAATTATCAACCAGCACCTGAAGGCAAAGACCCCGAATTGTGGGAGATTGCACAAAAAAGAACCAGCTTTAAAAATCATGCCATTGCCTATTTAATTGTAAATGCTTTTTTATGGGCTATTTGGTTTTTTACAGGTAACCAGCACAGGGGTATTAATATTGGAGAATGGGATAACCATCATTACCCCTGGCCAATTTGGACTACTTTAGGCTGGGGTATTGGCCTTGCATTTCATTTTGCAGGAGCTTATGTTTTTCCTAAAGCAAACTCTGTAGAAAAAGAGTATGAAAAATTAAAAAGTCAACAAAAAAAATAAAGCCCTTATGCCAGCTTTTTCAAAAGGGAAGCGAAGTGACCGTAATAATTGTCTTAAATTCTTTTAAATAAATCAAGTTTTAATAATTACAAATATCTATTACATAATCGTCTCCTTTTCCTCCCCTTTCGGGGGAGATAGAGGGGGCTTTAAAACAAACAACAATGAAAAAATTACTTATCGCCTCAGTTTTAGTTTCAATTACTATGCTTTCGTTTGGCCAAAGCGAAAAATATGTTGCTGCAATGAAAAATGATATTGCCGCTATTGATACCAGTTTTAGAAACCCTGCAAGCCTTTTAGCACTGGCTAATAATTTTGAACGCATTGCCAATGCCGAAAAAAATCAGTGGCTTGCTTATTATTATGCAGCATTTTGCCAGGTTAATTATGGTTTTATGGAGCAGAATAAAGATAAGGTAGATGGTATTGCAGATAAAGCAACCGATTTTATTAATAAGGCGGATTCATTAATGCCCAACAATTCTGAAATATCCTGTATAAAAAGTATGATAGCAAGTTGCCACATGATGGTAAACCCAATGCAGCGTTATATGGAATATGGGCCAGAAAGTGGCAGCAATATGGAAAAGGCAATGCAGCAGGATCCCACAAACCCAAGACCATATTATTTAAAAGGACAAACCTTGAAATATACACCGGAACAATTTGGTGGTGGCTGTAAAACTGCAAAGCCCGAATTACAAACTGCTTTAGATAAATTTGCAGCTTTTAAACCTGCCAGCGAATTGCATCCTAACTGGGGCAAACAACCTGTGGAAATGCTGATGAAAGAATGTAAATAATGTTTAGAAGTTTAGGGGTTTAGAAGTTTAGTGCTGCATTATTTATAACAGACTAATTTCTAAACTTCTAAACCCCTAAACTTCTAAACCTCTAAACAAAAGATATTATGCAACAGGAAAATTTTTCTCCTAAAGACAGTCTGCAGTTAATAGACAGTATGATTAACCAGGCAAAAAACCGGTTTAGCGAAAATGGTTTTTTATATCTTTTATGGGGCTGGCTGATTTTTGCAGATGCTATCATACATTTTATTTTAATAAAACTGCAATGGTTTAAACATCCAGAAATAATTTGGGCAAGTTGCTGGATAGCTGTTATTTTTCAAATCATTTATCTTTCTAAAGCAAAGAAAAAAGAAACTGTAAAAACCTACAGCGATGAAATAATAAATTATATCTGGATAAGCTTTGGCATATGTATGTTTTTATTATTTTTTATTGTGGGTAAAGGCAATGGCTGGAATAATATCTATTCGCTTTTTTTAATGCTGTATGGTGTGCCAACTTTTTTATCTGGCGTGGTAATGCAGTTTAAGCCGTTAAAAATTGGTGGAATAATTTGCTGGACACTTGCATTGTTTTCTGCATTTATACATCCGCTTTATGGTTTATTACTACTTTCTGTTGCAGTTGCTGCTGCCTGGATAGTGCCAGGTTATTTAATGCGGAAAAAATATAATCAACAAAACAACTGATAATGGAAGAGAACAAAATG
>NZ_JANPCM010000109.1:0-3193 GCF_031430955.1 Ferruginibacter sp. | reverse complement strand
ACCAGCACCTGTAGCGGTTGAGGCCACATTTAAACCGGCAACTTTACCCACCAGGTTATTAACAATACTATTGGATCTTGCCTGTGTAAGCTCATCACCTTTTATCTCAGATAAAGCATATCCAAGTGCTTTCCTTTCTTTTCTTATACCCAAAGCTGTAACCACTACTTCAGCCAGTTCCGTATTGGAAACATTGAGCGCTATGGTTAAGTTATTCTCCCCTGCAGCCACTTTTACTTCATTAGTATTAAATCCTACTGATGAAAGCACCAATATGACATTACCTGCAGGTACGTTAAAAGAAAACCTGCCATCAGCATTAGTAACTGTGGTAGTTGTGCCGCCTTTAACTTTAACTGTAACAGCAATAATTGGTTTATTGGTTGCATCAGTAACCTGCCCATTTAGTTGGCGGGTCTGAGCAAATACGTTTGATCCCACAAAGAGGAAGAGCAGGAAAATGGAAATTCTGGTCATAAGCAATGATTTAGTTTTGAGGAATAAAGAATAAAAATACATAATTTCAAATTGCATAGCAATAAATGAAATTATTTTTTTATCCACATTCTATTATTAAAATATTTTAATAATATATACCTGCTAAAATGTAACCAGCCCTAATATTTTATCTCTAACAAAGAGGCAGCAACCCAAAAGGCCTGCCTTATATTGCAAATTAGAAATCACCACACTGGTATCTTTATTTACCAGGTTTAAGGAATATTCTATGATGGCTGTCTTTAATGGCAGCAATAATGGCTCACCCAAGGCACTCAGGCTGCCTCCAATTATTATAAGTTCAGGATTAAATATGTTTATGGTAATGGCTAATCCGCGGCCAAGTTTTTCAGCTACTTCACTTAAAACCTGCAGGGTTAAATTATCGCCTTTTTCGACTGCAAAAATTATATCTTCAATTTCAATAAATCCCTTTTCTACCAGTACTTTTTGCAAAAAACTATTGGAACCTTTTTCCATTAATGCAGTAATCTTTCTAATAAATGCAAACCCGGATACTTCAGTTTCCAGGCAACCTTTTTTTCCACAAAAACAAATTAATTCATTGTCAAAAAGCGGGATGTGACTCAATTCCCCGGCATATCCGCTGGCGCCGTAAACCGGTTTCCCCTTAACAAAAATTCCAATAGCCATTCCGTAATCAAAGTTCATTACTAAAACGTCATTCTCCTGTTTACGTTTACCAAAATGAAATTCACCATAAGCAATTGTTCTGGAATCGTTATCTATAAATACCGGTAACCCAAGTTCTTTTTCTAAAATAGATTTTATTGGCGCATCGCCAAAATGATAAATAGTAAGTATATCACCTGTTCTTACATTTATTCTTCCCGCTATACTAATACCTACCCCCGCTATTTTACTTTTATCAATTTTAATTTCATTTAAAAAATCATTAATAATTGCAATTATTTCCTTCAATGATTCTCCGGATTCCTGGTATAAAAAAGGAATATCCAGTTTTGATTTTACTATTACCTTATCAAAACCCATTATTCCAATATTGATCTTATATTTTTTAATTTCTACACCCAAAAAATAGCAACCTTCACTTCGTAATGAATAAAAAGAAGCATTCCGACCCTTACCAACAGAACGTTTTCCGGTTTCTTTTATAAAGCCTTCTTTTAAAAGACTCCCAATTAATTCAGATGCTTTGGGTATACTTATGTTTAGTGACTCTGATACATCATTAATGGTAATATCATCATTAGTACTCATTTGAGCAATGATCC
Organism: Ferruginibacter sp.; assembly: GCF_031430955.1. Classification (GTDB taxonomy): domain Bacteria; phylum Bacteroidota; class Bacteroidia; order Chitinophagales; family Chitinophagaceae; genus Ferruginibacter. Next base: position 1,439 of record NZ_JANPCM010000109.1, on the reverse strand, counting down.
GCTTCTTCCGGGTTACGTCTTTTATAGCTATGCTGGAAAGCCCGGTAGCATTAAACTCACTAATAAAGGTGTGGGATTTATTTGGCATCAATTATAAAATTAAGTAACAACAAATATATAAATAATTTAAAAAACAGGAGTATTATCTAAATAAAATTAATAAATATAGTATAACATATTTGCTTTAACACTTATCTTCGTTTTTTAACTTTTAAGTCATTTATACCTGTTTTTGTAAACACTCTTATATTTTATATGATTGACTCCTTAGAAAAAATTGCAGTAAAAATATTTCCCAGTTCCAATGGTGGTTCTGCATTTGTAGCGCAGCAAATTGCAGATCTGATAAAGCAAAAAGAAAGTGAAGGAAAAAAAACAGTTATCGGTCTTGCTACCGGCTCATCACCCAAAACTTTATATGCACATTTGGTACGCATGCATAAAGAAGAGGGATTGAGTTTTAAAAATGTGATCACTTTTAATTTAGACCAATATTATCCCATGGAGAAAGATGCGCTGCAAAGCTACCATTACTTTATGCGGAAGAATTTATTTGAACATACCGATATCAATCGGGAAAATTATCACCTGCCTGATGGATTAATTGCAAAAGATAAAGTAAAAGAACATTGCATTAATTATGAAAAACAAATTGAAGCAGCAGGTGGTTTAGACCTGCAAATATTAGGCATTGGCGTAAATGGCCATATTGGTTTTAATGAGCCGGGCAGTGGGATGTACAGCAAAACAAGATTGGTAACATTAGATAACAGCACCCGTATTGCCAATGCATACGACTTTGGCAATATGAGTGATGTGCCCCGTATGGCCATTACTATGGGCATAAGCACTATTTTAAAAAGTAAAAAAATAATTTTAATGGCATGGGGGCAAACTAAAGCCCCGGTAATACAAAAAGCGGTGGAGCTGGACGATACGGAAGATATTCCTGCATCGCTTTTACAAAATCATGATGATTGCACTTTTGTGGTGGATGAAGCTGCTGCATGTGAATTAACCCGTTTTAAAAGTCCGTGGCTTACGGGTGAGTGTGAGTGGACACCCAAGATGGTACGCCGTGCCGTTACCAACCTGGCATTAAAAGTAAAAAAGCCAGTATTAAGTTTAACTACCGAAGATTATAATGATAATGGATTGAATGACCTGCTTACTGAAAAAGGAAATGCTTACGATATTAATCTCGATGTATTTTATATGCTGAGAGATTCTATCACCGGCTGGCCGGGGGGTAAACAAAATTCTTCTAATCATAAACATCCTGAACGCAGCGAACCATTTCCGAAAAAAGTAATTCTCTTCTCCCCTCACCCCGATGATGATATTATAAGTATGGGTGGTACGTTTATGCGATTGCATGATCAGGGCCATGATGTACATGTGGCGTATCAAACCAGTGGCAATATTGCTGTTACTGATGA
>NZ_JANPCM010000108.1:0-22724 GCF_031430955.1 Ferruginibacter sp. | reverse complement strand
GTGAAGTTTCTTTGGCAAATGCAAAAGGAATTAATACTACCATAATTGCTGCATATGCTCAATTAGATGGCTGGAGCGATAATGGCTGGAACAATGCTGCCGGAAACCCCTGGCCTGTTGCAGGAAGCAACTGGATTTGGGGAAGTGTAACATCTGATGATGCTTACCCTGGTTCTCAACCAAACGATCAACCGGGTGTTGAAAATGCTAATAAATATATTTTTGCTCCCGACGATCCTTATTACAGGGCAAAATTTCAGCAATGTTATGCAGGTATTGGAGCTGCTAACGTTGCACTGCGGCTACTTAATAACGCAAAAGATCTTACTGCCGCAGAAAAAGGGCAATTGTCAGGCGAAGCAAAATTTTTAAGGGCACATTATCATTTCGATGCTTACAAAATGTGGGTTAATGTTCCTTTTATTGATGAGAATGTTACTGAATACCGTCAATCCAATGCAACTAATATTTTTCCAAAAATTGAGCAGGATTTTAAAGATGCTATTGCCGGTTTGGCAGAAGTAAGTTCACAATCATCTGGCCGTGCCACAAAAGGCGCAGCGCAGGCGTATTTAGCAAGGGCTTATATGTTTGTAGGTAAATTTGCCGAAGCAAAACCTTTATTGCAGGCCGTTATAGCCGGTAATAAATATGCGCTTACAGATAACTACCACGATAATTTTGATGCCGCAAAACAAAACAACAGCGAAATGTTATTTGCTTATAAAGCATCAGTTAATGATGGTGCAGGCGAAAGTGCTAATGGTAACTGGGGCGATCGTTTAAACGTTCCTCACGGTAACGCACCTGTTACACAATGTTGCGGATTTCATCAGCCATCACAAAACTTAGTAAATGCATTTAGAACTGATGTAGCCGGACTTCCTTTATTTACTACATTCAATGCAACGCTTGCTAATTTTACCACCGATGTTTTTGATCCAAGAATGGATTGGACTGTGGGCAGAACCGGAGAACCATATTATGACTGGGGACCACATAAAGATGACTGGGTTCGTGATGGGGGTTACTGTGGATTTTTTGCACCAAAGAAAAATGTATTTCACAAAGCGCAAAAAGGTACTTTATCAACAGCCAGTGGATGGTCAACAGCACCTAATGCAATTGACATCCCTTTCATAAGATATTCTGATGTACTATTAATGGCTGCAGAATGCGAAATTGAAACTGGTGGAAATCTTTTACTGGCACAAACTTATATCAACCAGGTAAGAGCAAGAGCCGGCAAATTTGTACAGGGTGCAGGTACAGATGAGGCTACAATTTCACAATCTTTAACAGCAGGTGCAGGCACAGTAAATGGCACAAAATATAAAGTTGGCCAGTATGTTGTTCCTTTTGCTAACCAGGCAGAAGCAAGGCAGGCAGTACGTTGGGAAAGAAGATTAGAACTTGCTATGGAAGGCTATCGCTTTTTTGATTTGCGCCGCTGGAACGATGTACAAACTTTAGTTGATTTCCTTAATGTGGAAAAAACAAGAAGGGTACAATTGTATGCTGGCACTCAGCAACCAACAGCAACTAAACTTAAGTATTTTCCATTGCCAAGTATAGAAATTGACTTGAGTAAAATTAATGGGGTACCTCAGTTAACACAAAACGCAGGGTACTAACTTTTTTCTCATATAGCAAGCAAGAATAGGGGGGCACTGTTATAGGTGTCCCTCTTGTTTTAAACTAATTTTTAAAGGCATTTTTTATAGCATTACAAATACTTAACTTGCCAGTGTTCTGCCAAGCCTGTAATGTAAAACCTCACAGATTTATGAAAGCCTGTTTGTATTACAAAAGCGTTATACAACTTGTGAGGTTTATGCGTTACTTTAAAGTTAACTTAACACCAGCATTAAAATAATCAGTTACAGACAGTATTTTATTTTATGAACAAATTTCTTTCCATTACTATTTTTCTGACTGGTCTATTTTATTTATCCTCCTGTAATAATGAAAAAAAACAAGGCTATATTCAGCCGGTAAATTCTTTATTTGTAAAATTAGATGCTGCACAAACCGGTGTAGGTTTTGCCAACATGGTTAACGATCAGCAGGAATATAATATTCTTACTTACAGAAATTTTTATAATGGCGGTGGCGTGGCATTAGGAGATATTAATAACGATGGCTTGCCCGATATTTTTTTTACTGCAAACCTTGGCGATAGTAAACTCTACCTTAACAAAGGCAATTTTAAATTTGATGATATTACGCCTTCTTCATTGATAAAAAGTAAAAGGGGCTGGCGTACGGGTGTTACTATGGCTGATGTAAATGGCGATGGCTGGCTGGATATTTATGTGTGTAACAGCGGAGATATAAAAGGTGATAATAAAGAGAATGAATTATACATTAACCAGCATAACAATACTTTTAAAGAAGAAGCAAAGGCTTATGGCTTAAACGATCCGGGTTATACCACCCACGTTTCTTTTTTTGATTACGATCTTGATGGTGATTTGGATTGCTATATTTTAAACAACAGTTTTGTTGATGTAAGAAAATTTGACCTGGAAGCAGTAAGAAAAATACGTGATACACTCGGCGGCCACAAATTGATGCGTAACGATAATAATCATTTCACCGATGTGAGTGAACAGGCAGGCATTGCCGGAACAAAAATTGCTTACGGCCTCGGTGTGTCTGTAAGCGATGTAAATGGCGATATGTATCCGGATATTTATGTAAGCAATGATTTTTATGAAAAAGATTATTTGTACATCAATCAAAAAAATGGAACGTTTAAAGATGAATTGCCCGAAAGGATAGGCCATATATCATCCTCCAGTATGGGTGCAGATATTGCCGATTTAAATAACGACGGCTTTATGGATATTGTTACTACAGATATGCTGCCCGAAGATGAAACAAGGGTAAAAACAATGACGAGGTTTGAACAGTATCATATTGAAAATATGAAATACCGTTATTCTTTTCATTACCAGTATCCGCAAAATTCTTTACAATTAAATAATGGCAATGGTACTTTTTGCGAAACAGCTTTTCTTTCGGGCATTGCTGCTACAGACTGGAGCTGGGGCGCTTTAACTTTTGATTTTGATAATGATGGTTACAAAGATATTTACATCAGCAATGGCGTGTACCGGGATATAAGCGATATGGATTTCTCCGATTTTTTAGCCAACAAACAAAACGTAAATAAAGTAGTAACCGAAAAAGGACGTTTTGATTTTCGTGATTTTTTGCCTTATATACCATCTACACCGCTAGCAAATTACGCTTATGTAAATCAGCGTAACACAACTTTTGTAAATAAAGCAAATGAACTTGGTTTTGGCGAACCATCGTTTAGTAACGGCGTGGCTTATGCAGATTTAGATAATGATGGTGATATGGACCTTGTAGTAAACAATATCAACTCCCCTTCGTTTATTTATAAAAATGAAACCAATAAAAATACCGGTAACCACTTTTTAAAAATTAATTTAAAAGGCGAAGGAAAAAATTTATTTGCAACCGGGGCATGGGTTAATCTTTATGCAAATAACCAAAAGCAGGTGTTGCAAAATATACCGGTAAGAAGTTTTCAAAGCTGCGTAGATAACAGGCTGAATTTTGGTTTGGGCAAAGCCACTAAAGCAGATTCATTAGAAGTGATATGGCCAAATCTTTCAAGGCAGGTTTTATATAACGTAATAGCAGATAAAGAAATAATTTTAAAAGAGAAAGATGCTGATAAAAAATTTATTCCTGCAGTACAAACACAACATATATTTACAGATAAAACTGCAGGCTTACTCACAAATGAAGTAAAGCATAAAGAAAACCAATTCACCGATTTTGATAATGAACAATTGATCCCTTACATGTTATCTACGCAGGGCCCAAAGCTTGCTTCCGCAGATGTAAATAGCGACGGACTAACAGATATTTTTATTGGTGGTTCAATTGGCAACCCAGGTAAATTATTGTTACAAACTGCCAATGGATTTAAAAATAGTATCCAACCTGTTTTTGAAACCAATAAAGAAATGGAAGATGCTGGTGCTGCATTTTTTGATATTGATAAAGATGGCGACCAGGATTTAATTGTGGCTTCCGGCGGTTATCAGTACGACCAGGGAAGTTCTCTACTGTTAACAAGATTATATATTAATGACGGTAAAGGAAATTTTTCAAAAGGGCAGCTACCCGAAATTTCAACAAATGCCTCTTGTGTACAAATTGCAGATTTTGATAAAGATGGATTTGATGATGTGTTTATTGGCGGAAGGGCTGTTGCAGGTAAATATGGATTGCCGGGCAGAAGTTATTTGCTGTATAATAAAAACGGGATACTAACTGATGAAACACCTGCGGCACTTAAACAACCGGGAATGGTAACCGATGCAGTATGGAATGATATTAATAAAGATGGTTATGCAGATTTAATTATTGTGGGAGACTGGATGCCGGTAACTTATTTTATTAATAACAAAGGAAAAATTGACAACAAAAATACTGTTCCCAACTCATCAGGTTTATGGAATTGTATTGTTGCTGCTGATATTGATAAAGATGGTGATGCAGATTTTTTATTGGGTAACTGGGGCTACAATACACAATTTAAAGCAACTGCAGAAAAGCCTATGGAAATGTATGTAAATGATTTTGATGCTAACGGAAGCAGCGAAGCCATAATAAGTTATTACTGGCCCGATGGCAAAAGCCACTTGTATAATTCTAAATCGGATATTACAGCGCAACTGCCTTTTTTAAAAAAGAAATTTTTATTGTATAAAGATTATGCAGGTAAATCTGTAAATGAAATTTTTGGCAGTGATCTTATTAATAAATCAGCAAAACTGTCTGTTCAAACTTTAGCATCATCAATGCTGATGAATGACGGTAAAACAAATTTTACATTATCCCCCTTACCCATAATGGCGCAAACTTCGCCGGTGTTTACTATTATTGCCAGCGATTTTGATACCGATGGAAACATTGATATTTTTACAGGCGGAAATTTTTGGGATATAAAACCAGATATAGGAAGATTAGATGCAAATGCTGCAAGTCTTTATCATGGCGATGGAAAAGGGGGATTTAATTTTGTATCATCCACTAAAAGCGGATTGAATATAAAAGGCCAGATAAGAGATGCGATATATTTAAAAACTAAAAATACTGATGTGCTGTTACTGGCAAGAAATAATGATGCGGTGATTTTTCTTCAAACAAAATAATTTAAAAATGAAAAATTTTTTCAAAAAAACATGGGTGCAAATAATATTTTTTGGAATTTTAGTTGGTGCAACACTAATAGTAATAGATAACAAAACAGATTTATTTTCTAAAAAAGAAAAAAAAGAAACCGGTACTTATAATGGGCCTGTTAGTGTTGATAAAAGTAAAACTTATTTTACCGAAGCCAGTTTTAATGAAATGGGATTTGATTTTGGAAAAGTAAAAGAAGGCGATACGCTCACTCATATTTTTAAACTCACCAACAAAGGAACTGAGCCACTGGTTATTTATAAAAGTGCTGGGTCATGCGATTGTGTGGCGGCGGTATATACAAAAGAAATGATTGCACCTGGAAAAGAAGTGGACATCACCACACATTTTAATACCAAAGGAAGAAAGGGGCCACAGAGCAGAACAATTACACTTACCTGCAACACAGAACCTGCAGATATCATGTTAACTTTAAAAGCAGCTGTTCAATAATATCCTTATTCGCTTTGCTCAATAGAATTAATATTGTTGAAGAGTGTCTCGCCTTAGGCCAGACCACTGCAGCCAAAAAGAAATCCTGAAGCCTGGTTCAAAAAAAAATTGGTTATACAAAAAAAGAACAAAAACTGTCTCAAAATTGTGTTATTGCATTATGAAAAGAAAAATATTTATTGTGAATATTTTTGCCGTTGCCTGCATGGCAGCACTTATATTATTCTGTTCCTGCAATAATAAAAAAACACTCTTTACCGAACTTGCTGCAAATAAAACAGGGATAACTTTTTCTAACCGCATTACTGAAAATGATTCTATTAATATTTTAGACAACGAATACGTTTATAATGGGGGCGGAGTTGGTATTGCTGATTTTAATAACGATGGATTGCCTGATATTTATTTTACCGGTAATATGGTAAGTAACAAATTATATCTTAATAAAGGTGCCATGCAATTTGAAGATGTAACCACAATAAGTAAAGTTGATGGTGAGGGAAAATGGTGCAGTGGCATTGCAATTGTTGATATTAATAAAGATAACCTGCCGGATATTTATGTATGTGCCACGTTGAGCAAAGATGCTGAAAAAAGAAAAAATCTTTTTTACATCAACCAGGGTAATGATAAAAACGGTATTCCAATCTTTAAAGAAATGGCTGCGGCATACGGCCTTGCCGATACTTCACATTCTACCAACGCAGTTTTTTTTGATTATGACCGTGATGGTGATCTTGATATATACATTGTGGCAGATGAAATTGATGCCAATCGTTACCCAAATAAGTATCATGCAATAATAACAGATGGTACTGCACCAGGTACCGATCGATTATATCGAAATGACTGGAATGAATCTTTGCATCATCCATTATTTACTGATGTATCTAAACAGGCCGGAATATTAACTGAAGGGTTTGGTTTAGGTGTGCATGTTGCAGATATTAACAGGGACGGATGGCCGGATATTTATGTAACAAACGATTATATTTCTAATGATTTATTGTACATTAATAATAAAAATGGCACATTCACCAACAGAGCATCCCAATATTTAAAGCATACCAGTTTTTCTGCAATGGGCAACGATATTACTGACATTAATAATGATGGTCTGCAGGATATTATTGCAGTGGATATGTTACCGGAAGATAATTACAGAAAAAAAATGATGCTTAACCCCAACAACTATTCTTCTTATCAAAATACAAAAGAATTTAATTACGATTACCAGTATGTAAGAAATACGCTGCAATTAAATTTAGGAAATACCCCGGTTATTGATTCTCAGCAACATCCCATGTTTGCTGATATTGCTTACCATGCAAATATTGCTGCAACAGACTGGAGCTGGGCACCACTGGTTGCAGATTTTGATAATGACGGTTTTCGTGATATTATCATTACCAACGGTTTTCCTAAAGATGTTACCGACCATGATTTTATTGCTTACCGTGCCAACACTAAAAACTATGCACCCAAAAAAATGCTTTTAGAAGAAATACCTGCGGTAAAATTAAAAAATTATGCTTTTCATAATAATGGAGACCTTACTTTTTCAAATGCAACTAGCGATTGGGGAATTACACAACCCACTTTTTCAAATGGTGCAGCCTATGCCGATTTGGATAACGATGGTGATTTGGATTATGTAGTAAATAATATTAACGACTCAGCTTCGGTTTTTAAAAATAACAGTATTGAGCAAAAATCTAAAAATAATTATTTAAGAATTTTATTAAAGGGCGATACAGCCAATGCACAGGCATTGGGAGCTTTTGTAAAAATTAAATATGGCAGCAATAAACTGCAGGTTAGTGAGCAAACGCCTTACCGGGGTTATTTATCCACCATGGAAAATTTTATGCATTTCGGATTAGGGGAGGATAGTGTTGTAAAAGAAATAAATATTGTATGGCCCGATGGTAAGGAGCAAATTGTACAAAATATAAAAGCCAACCAGGTAATTACCATTACGAAAGAAAAAAATATTCCTTTAAAAAATTATAATGATGCAACTTTAAGTTATTTATTTACAGATGTTACAAAAAAATACGGTATAAATTTTATTCACCAGGATAAAGATTATATAGATTTTAATGTACAAAAATTATTGCCGCATAAATTCAGCCAGTTCGGGCCGGCATTAGCTGTAGGTGATGTAAATGGCGATGGACTGGACGATTTTTTTATTAGTGGAAGTTATGGCAACAGCGGTAAATTCTTTCTGCAAAAAAAAGACGGACAATTTGAAACAAAAAGTATTTTGCCCGGCGCAAATTTTACAACAAAACAAACTGAAGACGCAGGCGTTTTATTATTTGATGCAGATGGTGACAATGATCTTGATTTATATATTGCCAGCGGCGGTTACGAAAATAAAAATGGCTCCGCAAATTATAAGGACAAGTTTTATGTAAATGATGGCAAAGCAAATTTTGTATTGGATTCATTGGCAATTCCAATTTCAATCATTAGCAAAAGTTGTATTAAAGCGGCAGATTATGATAAGGATGGCGATTTAGATTTATTTGTTGGCGGAAGAGTAATGCCGGAAAAATATCCACTTTCTGTATCATCTTTTATTTTAAGGAATGACAGTAAGAATGGCAGGCTGAAATTTACAGACGTTACAAAAGAAATTGCGCCGGCTTTAATTAACTGCGGCCTTACCTGCGATATGTTGTGGACAGATTTTGATAACGATGGATGGATAGATATAATGCTTGCAGGAGAATGGATGCCGCTTACTTTTTTAAAAAACGAAAAGGGATTTTTTAAAAATATAAAATCCGGAAACACAGATCTGCAATCGGGGGGTTGGTGGAATAGTTTAACCGCAGGCGATTTTGATAATGATGGCGATATTGATTACGTTGCCGGTAATGTTGGATTAAATTCTTTTTATAAAGCCAGTACCACTTATCCTGCAAAAATTTATGCATTCGATTTTAATGATGATGGTGGTTACGATGTTATCCCTTCGCTTTACCTGCCCGACGTTAATAATGAGATGAAAGAATTTCCGGCATTTGGAAGAGATGATATGATAAAACAGATGATTGGTTTTAAAGCAAGGTTTACTAACTATAAAAATTATGCCCTTGCACCCATTTCAAAAATTTTATCTGCCGAAGAAATAAAAAAATCTTTACAGTTGCAGGCAACAAATTTTTCAAGCAGCTTTATAAAAAATAATGGTAACGGAAATTTTGAAATTACAGCTTTACCGGTAGCCGCACAATTATCTGCTGTGTTTGGAATGATTGCGGATGATGTGGACAGTGATGGAAACCTGGATATCATCATTAATGGAAATGATTACAGCACCGAAATTGCTACAGGAAGATACGATGGGTTCAATGGATTGATTTTAAAAGGAGATGGGAAAGGAAATTTTATTGCAATGCAGCCAGGGGAAACGGGTTACTATATTCCGGGTGATGGTAAAAGTTTGGTGTATTTAAAATCAGCGGCAGGTAAGCCTTTATTAATAGCCGCACAAAACCAGGGGCCATTGTTATTATTTGAAAATAATATATCAAGAAAAATGCTAAGTCTTCAACCCACTGACGTATCGCTTAATTATTTTTTTACCAATGGTATACAACGTAAAGAAGAAATCTATTATGGTACTTCATTTTATTCTCAATCGGGCCGTTATATATCAGCAACATCAAAATTAAAATCTGTTATCATTACAGATGCAGCAGGAAACAAAAGAACTATAAATTTTTAAAATGGAAAAAGACGATTGCCATTCTTTCTTTAGTATTTCTTGTTTCAGTAACTGTATTTTTATTGTTCAACAGCAACTGATGGCAGATGGATGACCATGGATGCCAATGATATTGATGGCGGCGGTGATATAGATATTCTATTGGGTAATGCATTTTTTACATTGGGGAACCTGCCACCTGCATTAAAAGAAAAATGGAAGAAACGGCCTTTATCTTTAATGATTCTTGAAAATACTTTTATTCAAAAAAAATAAATTCTTTTTTAAAATTGCAGGTATGAAAAAAATATTTTTTATTTTATCAGTAACGATAATTTTTATTACAGGTTGTAAAACCAGCGATAAAATAAAATTGCCTGAAGAAGCTGAGGTGTTGCACCGGAATGAAAACAATTTAACCGATCTTATCATTTATGATATTTTTTCTCCACCGGTTGCTTCACGTATATATGTATATACTTCACTTGCGGCACATGAAGCCATGCGTTATGCAGACGAAAAAGAAGCGTCTATTGTTGCTAAATTAAAAGGGTTTTCAGCAATGCCGCAGCCGGATAAAAATAAAAAATACAATTATACACTGGCTGCATCAAAAGCATTTTATGATGTAATGCGTCAAATGACTTTTTCAAAAGATACTATTACAAAATTTGAAGAACAAACATATGCACCATTTAAAGTGGCTTTGGATAAAGAAGTGTATGACAGTTCTGTTGCCTTTGGCGAAGCTATTGCAAAAAAAATTATGCAACGTGCCGCTGCAGATAATTATAAACAAACAAGGGCCATGGAAAAATTTTATGGCAGTAAAGATGATGGAAAATGGCAGCCCACCTCTCCTGATTACCTCGATGGTGTTGAACCATACTGGATGAAATTAAATCCATTTATTTTAGATTCCTGCAGCCAGTTTGATCCGGGGCCACCACCTGCATTTGATAAAAATACCAACAGCATGTTTTTTAAAATGAATAAAGAAGTATATGATACCGGTAAAGTACTTTCGCAGGAACAAAAAGATATTGCCCGGTTTTGGGACGATAATCCCTTTGTGATGGAACATGTTGGGCATGTGCAGATGGCTACAAAAAAACAAACACCCGGTGGTCATTGGATGGGCATTGCCACCATTGCATGCCGTCAGGGCAAAGCTAATGCTGTAAAATCTGCAAGAACGTATGCGTTAACATCGCTTGCGCTATTTGAAGCGTTCCTCTCTGTGTTTGATACAAAATACCGCTACGTTTATATAAGGCCCATCACTGCAATTAATAATTTAATTGATGATAAATGGGATGCTTATTTACAAACACCACCTTTTCCAGAATATACAAGTGGCCACAGTACCATCACTGGCAGTGCGGCAACTGTACTTACTTATTTGTACGGAAATAATTTTGCTTTTACCGATACCAGCAACAGGCGTTATATAAATATGGAAAGAAAATTCAGTTCATTTATCCAGGCATCCGATGAATGTTCCATCAGCCGTTTTTATGGCGGTATTCATTATAAAATAAGTGTGGACAGGGGAGCTGCTGCTGGAAAAAAAATTGGTCAATATATTATTGATAAAATTGAAAATAAATAACCGCTGCTATTATTCATCCACAGCTTTAAATTGCTTTCGGTATTGATTGGGGGTCATTTCTTTTACATTTTTAAATTGTTTACTAAAATGTGCCCAGCTGTTGTAGCCGCTGGTATAGCAAATATCAATTATCGGGTCGTTATTTTCACGTAGTAATTTACAGGCATGGCCAATACGCAACTCCTTTAAAAAATCGAAATAACTTTTTTTAATGTTGCGTTTAAAAAAACGGCAAAACGTAGGGATGCTCATATCTGCTATTGCAGCTACTTCTGTAAGGGTAATAGGGTTAAGAAAATGTTTAAAAGAAAAAGTGAAAATTTTTTCGATAGCACTGTTTTCTTTGTGGTCAGAATCAGTATCAAAAGCTTTAGTGATAACTTTATATTGCCTGGATAAACTCATTTGTTGCAAACTGTCAAGCAATAATTGAATTCGTTGCACACCTGTTGCCTTTTCAATTTCGTCAATTTTTACGGCAATATTTTTTTGTAATGATTGGCGCAAAAGTAACCCGTTGTTCTCACCTTCAAGAAATTGCAGTATTTTTTTCATTTCCGGCAGGTGCAAAAAAGAATCTCCCCAAAAATCTTTTAAAAAATGAACTACTATTGCACTGCCAATCATTTTCTGATCTGATTTACGGAACCAGTGCGGCAGGTTTGATGCAAGAAAAAAAACATCACCTTTTTTATAGTCACCAACAAAATCACCAATTAATGCGGTGCCATGCCCCTGGGTAATCAGTATAAGTTCACATTCTTCATGTTTATGCCAGTTAGTTTCAAACTGTGGTGTGCGGTATGTTCTGCATGCAAATGAGTTTTGCTCCTCTAAATATATTTTTTGAATTAACGTTTTCATAATTTTCTTTTTTATATAAATGCTTCATTAATTGAAACACAAGCTTTTTACTCTGAAACCTCTATTTTGACATTATTTTATAGCAAAATAGTAAAAAAGTAATAAGATAGCATATTTATTTTTTTATATAACGGTTGCAAACTGCCGTGATTTAAAGATAAATTTACCTATTAAAACAATTATATGCTGCTTTTGGGAATTGACGTTGGAACTTCCTCGGTAAAAGTAACTGTGGTTGATGCACAAACGCAACAAACTATTGCTGCTGCACAATATCCCGAAACGGAATCTGATATTATTGCTCCAAAATCGGGGTGGGCCGAGCAATCTCCTGATATGTGGTGGGAGCATGTACAATTAGCCATTTTAAAATTGCATGCGCAACGAAAATATAATCCTCAGGATATTGCTGCCATTGGTATTGCTTATCAAATGCATGGGTTGGTAATAGTGGATAAACAACAGCAGGTTTTACGCAACAGTATTATTTGGTGTGATAGCAGGGCTGTTGAATTAGGTGATAAAGCCTTTGAAGAAATTGGCAGAGAAAAATGTTTATTGCATTTATTAAATTCTCCCGGAAATTTTACTGCGTCTAAATTAGCATGGGTAAAGCAAAATGAGCCGGATGTTTATGCAAAAGCAGATAAGATTATGTTGCCCGGAGATTTTATTGCAATGAAACTTACCGGGGAAATTTCTACCAGTATTGCAGCATTATCCGAAGGTATATTCTGGGATTTTCAGCAAAACGAATTATCAAAAGATGTTTTTGGATACTATGGATTTTCTGATTCACTGATACCCACAATAAAAAATGTATTTACAGAGCATGGCCGTGTAAGTGCAAATATTTCAACAACTTTATCTTTAAAAGAGGGCATACCGGTTAGTTATAAAGCAGGCGATCAGCCTAATAATGCTTTATCGTTAAACGTATTGCAACCCGGCGAAGTTGCTGCAACAGCGGGTACATCGGGAGTAATTTATGGTGTAAGCGATCAGTTAACTTACGACAATGAATCGAGGGTAAACACATTTGCTCATGTAAATTATACAACTGAACAAAAAAGATTGGGTGTTTTATTATGCATCAACGGCACAGGTATTTTAAACCGCTGGATAAAAAGTATAGCTGGAGAAAGCATGAATTACCAGCAAATGAATGATACAGCCAAAACAATTAATGCCGGCAGCGACGGGTTGATAATATTTCCTTTTGGAAATGGGGCCGAAAGGATGTTGAATAATAAAATAGTTCAGGCACATATGCATAATATAGATTTTAATAAACACAGTACTGCACATTTGTTTCGTGCCGCACAGGAAGGCATTGCTTTTGCCTTTCGTTATGGATTAGATATTATGAGAGAGAATGGAATGGACCCGAAAATTATACGTGCCGGTAAAGCCAATATGTTTTTGAGTGATGTATTTACACAATCATTTGTAAATGTAAATAATGTGGCAGTAGAATTTTATGACGGTGATGGGAGTTTTGGTGCCGCCATTGGAGCCGGTATTGGAGCAGGCATTTTTGCTGATGCCGTTGCTGCCTCTAAAGAAAGAAAACCTGTTGCTGTTGCAGAACCAAAACAAACAGCATTGTACCAAGACTTGTATGCTGAGTGGAAAGAAATATTGAAAAGTAAACTGTATAAAAATGATGAGGTAAATATTTTATCTTAAATTATTTGTAATTAATTAACCATACAATCAACTAAAAATGTCAATCACAACCGGACAAAAAGAATTTTTTAAAGGCATCGGTCAAATAAAATTTGAAGGCCTCGATACAGATAACCCATTGGCTTACCGCTGGTACGATGAAAATAGAATTGTGGCCGGTAAACCAATGAAAGAATGGTTACGCTTTGCATGTGCTTACTGGCACAGCTTCTGTGGTAATGGTGCCGATCCGTTTGGAGAAGCTACCCATTTATTTCCATGGAGTGAGAAAGCAGACGCAGTGGAAAGGGCAAAAGATAAAGCTGATGCAGCGTTTGAATTTATTACAAAACTCGGTTTGCCTTATTATTGTTTTCATGATGTGGATGCGGTGGACTATACCAATGATATCAATGAAAATGAAAAACGTTTACAAGCCATCACTGCGTATTTTAAAGAAAAACAAAAGGCAAGTGGCGTAAAATTATTATGGGGCACTGCCAATATGTTTTCTAACAAAAGGTATATGAATGGCGCAGCTACTAACCCTGATTTTCATGTATTAACACATGGCGCTGCACAGGTAAAAGCAGCATTAGATGCCACTATAAGTTTGGGCGGGGAGAATTATGTTTTCTGGGGTGGCCGTGAGGGCTACATGAGTTTACTCAATACAAATTTGAAGAGAGAGAAAGAACATCTTGCTAAATTTTTACACACAGCAAAAGATTATGGAAGAAAAAATGGTTTTAAAGGACAATTTTTTATTGAACCAAAACCATGTGAACCCAGCAAACACCAATATGATTATGATTGCGAAACTGTAATTGGTTTTTTAAGGCAGTATGATTTATTAAATGATTTTAGTTTGAATATAGAAGTGAACCATGCAACGCTGGCCGGCCATACCATGCAACACGAAATGCAGGTGGCTGTTGATGCAGGCTTATTAGGTTCAATGGATGCCAACCGTGGCGATTATCAAAATGGATGGGATACCGATCAGTTTCCCAATGATATTAATGAACTGACAGAATGTATGCTGGTATTATTGCAGGCAGGTGGTTTTAAAGGCGGCGGAATAAACTTTGATGCAAAAATCAGGAGAAACAGTACCGATGCAGCAGATTTATTTCATGCACATATTGGAGGTATTGATGTTTTTGCAAGGGCACTAATAACTGCGGATAATGTTTTACAAAAATCTGAATTTAAAAAAATAAGAACGGAACGCTATGCAAGCTTTGACAGTGGCAAAGGAAAAGATTTTGAAGAAGGGAAATTATCGCTGGAAGATTTAAGGGCTTATGCCATTGAGCAGGGCGAACCAAAAATGATTAGCGGCAAACAGGAGTACATGGAAAATATAATTAACCGTTACATTTAATTTTGCGTAAACAAATCAGATCATTTAATCCTCAGCACATACCCTTTAAAGTAAAAAATATTTAAAAAAATGAAATTTTTTGTAAGAATAAGAATACTGTTGACTTTTACTGCAATAGTTTTTTTACAACATAGTAAAGCACAAAACCCATCTTCGGTTATTAAAAAAACGGACAAAAAAGCATCATTAAAAAATAGCTTCAAAAATTATTTTCTTATTGGTGCTGCGATAAATGCAGCGCAAATTGAAGAAAAAGAACCAAACGCCGCTATTTTAATACCACAGCAATTCAACTCCATTACTCCTGAGAACATTATGAAATGTGAAGTAATACATCCGCAATGGGATAAATACAATTTTGATCTGGCAGATAAATATGTGGCCTATGGAAAAAAAAATAAAATGTTTATTGTTGGACATACATTAGTTTGGCACAGCCAGTTATCGCCTTTTATAAACAATATACAAAGCAGTGATTCCTTAATGATGTTCATGACCAATCACATTAATACTGTTGCTGGCCGCTATGCAGGAAAAGTAAACAGTTGGGATGTAGTGAATGAAGCATTGAATGACGATGGTACATTACGCAAATCAATTTTTTTAGAAAAATTAGGAGAAGATTATTTACGTAAGGCATTTGAACTGGCTGCAAAAGCAGACCCTAAAGCTGAATTATATTACAATGATTATAATATAGAGCAACCAAAAAAAAGAGCAGGGGCAATTAAACTAATAAAAAAAATACAAGCCAGCGGAACTAAAATAGATGGCGTAGGCATACAGGCACACTGGAGCATTAACGGCCCGCCGCTGCAGGATATAGAAAACAGTATAATAGAATTTTCTGCACTGGGATTAAAAATAAGTTTTACCGAATTGGATTTAACTGCATTACCCAATCCATGGGATTTAAAAGGTGCAGATGTAAATCAAAATTTTGAAGGCAGTCCGTTTATGAATCCTTATCCTAATGGGTTACCCGATTCTTTGCAAAGAAAACTGGCAAAAGGTTACGAAGATTTATTTAAACTCTTTATTAAATATAAAAATAAAATTGAAAGAGTAACTTTTTGGGGAGTCAACGATGGGCAATCATGGTTAAATGGTTGGCCGATAAAAGGCCGCACAAATTATCCTTTGCTTTTCGACAGCAACTTTAAACCCAAACTTGCTTATAAAAAAGTGATGGCATTGGTACCAAAAAAATAATCAATTCATTTTATAACAGTTCAAATAAACTTCATGATTGCTGCTCCTCAAAAATTATCTGTTGTAGAAAAAATTGGTTACAGCCTGGGCGACCTTGCTGCTAACCTTATCTTTCAAACGCTGGTAACATTCCTTGGATTTTTTTATACCGATGTATATAAAATTCCTGCAGGTAAGGCAAGTTTTATCATTACATTTTTTGGATTTGCCGGTGCTTTTTTTAATATAATAATGGGCGCCATTGCCGACAGAACCAATACACGCTGGGGTAAATACAGGCCATGGATTTTATGGACAGCCATTCCCTTTGGTGTCATTTCATTATTGGCATTCAGTACACCAAATTTTGGAGAAAGCGGAAAATTAATTTATGCAGCTACTACTTATTTTTTACTGGTAATAATCTATTCTGCTAATAATCTTCCATACTCTGCATTGAGTGGCGTACTCACCAGCGATATGAAAGAACGAAACAGTCTATCATCTTATCGTTTTGTGGCAGTTATGGTTGCTCAGTTTATAATTCAATCATTACTGTTGCCATTAGCACTTTCAGTTGGGCATGGCGATAAAGCAAAAGGTTTTGAAAAAGTAATGTTAGTTTTTGCTATTGTTGGAGTTATTTGTTTCATCATTACATTTCTTACTACAAAAGAAAGAGTGAAACCTGCACAGGTTGAAAAATCATCTGTAAAACAAGATTTAACAGACCTCACAAAAAACAAACCGTGGATAATTATGCTGATACTTACCATCCTTGTATTTATTACTTTGGCTTTAAAAGGAGGAATGAATATTTTTTATTGCAAATATTATTTATCAGGTGATGCCCAGGCAGCTTTTTTAGAAAATATTGGATTTAATAATTTTATTAATGGCTTAAATAAATTTTTAACGGGCATTGGCTTAGGTAATTTTGAATGGCCAAAAGATTCACCGACTTCTGCCAACAGCTTGTTTAATGCAGGCAGTATTATTTTTATGATTGTTGGTATCATGTTCAGCAAACCATTAGCCGACCGTTTTGGTAAAAGAAACGTATTTGGAATTTTTCTTGCGTTATCGGCATTGGCGTTGATTATGTTTAATTTTTATTCCAAAGATGCCATAGCTGCGGTTTTTGCTACGCATATCATTCATGGATTTTTATATGGTATCACCATTCCAATTTTATGGGCAATGATTGCTGATGTGGCCGATTTCAGCGAATGGAAAAACAACCGCCGTGCAACCGCCATAATTTTTTCTGCAATGATTTTTGGATTAAAAGTTGGCTTAAGCCTTGGTGGTGGATTAGGAGCATTTATATTGAGCAAATATGGATATGTGCCAGATGCAGTACAAACTGCTGGTGCTATCAGCGGTATTAAAATGAGCGTAAGTATTTACCCAGGTTTAATTTTTATTGTTGGGGCAGCCTCGTTGATTTGGTATGAAATAAATAAAAAAATGGAAGTAAAGATTGAAAGCGAACTTATAATAAAGAGAAATGCTAAAGGGTGAGTAGTATAATTTTTATCATAAAAGTATTTTATAACATTTTAAAAAAAATCCCTTTTAAGGGATAGGTGCTTATGCCGGAAGATAATATTGACCATATTGATTTTAATGATTTAAACAGCAGGGCAATTTCGCAACCACTCGTAAAACATATTTACACTGCAGATCCTTCTGCACATGTTTTTAATGGAAAAATTTATATTTATCCTTCTCATGATATAGATACTGATACACCATTTGATGATTTAGGCAGCCATTTTGCAATGGAAGATTATCATGTAATTTCTTTAGATAGTATTGATGGCGAAGCCACAGACCATGGCATTGCATTGCATGTAAAAGATGTGCCATGGGCACAAAAACAAATGTGGGCACCCGATGCGGCTTATAAAAACGGAAAATATTATTTATACTTTCCTGCAAAAAAAGAAGATGGCATTTTTCAAATTGGCGTAGCAATCAGTGATGATCCAATCGGTCCGTTTACACCAGAAGCCGGGGCTATAAAAAATAGTTATTCAATTGACCCTGCTGTTTTTTTAGATGATGATGGAAAACACTACCTGTATTTTGGTGGAATTTGGGGAGGACAATTGCAATGGTACAGAAACAACGAATACAATTCGGATAATAAAGAACCATTATCAAGTGAAAATGCATTGGGGCCAAAAGTGGCATTGCTGACAGATGATATGAAACAGTTTGCCGAAACGGTGAAAGAAATTATTATTACTGATGAAAATGGTAATCCACTTTTAGCAGGTGATAATAACAGAAGATTTTTTGAAGCATCGTGGATGCATAAGTACAATGGAAAATATTATTTTTCTTATTCCACCGGAGATACACATTTTATTTGTTATGCCATTGGCGATAATCCCTACGGGCCATTTGTTTACCAGGGAAAAATTTTAAATCCTGTTGTAGGGTGGACATCCCATCATTCTATTTGTGCATTTAATGGCAAATGGTATTTATTTTATCACGATTCCAGTTTAAGTGAAGGCGTTACACATTTGCGTTCGGTAAAAGTAGCCGAACTGACTTATGATGGCGATGGGAAAATTCAAACGCTTGATCCTTATAAAAAATAATAACAATAAAAATTATCTTTTATGTTAAGAAAATAAATATTGCTGCTATTAAATAAAAAAGTAAATTTAAAAAAATCATTTAATCATTGCAATTGTTATCATGAAATTAAGAAGTCTCTTATGCAGCACAACTTTTTTTATTGCAGTATCCGTATCTGCACAGCAGGCAACAGGTGGCTGGCAAAATCTTTTTAATGGAAAAGATTTAACCGGCTGGAAAAGATTGGGTGGTACTGCAGATTATAAAGTTGAAGACGGTATTATTGTTGGCCGCACTGTTGCAAATTCCCGAAATACTTTTTTAGTTACCGAAAAAGAATATGGAGATTTTATTTTGGAAGCAGATGTGTGGGTGGAAGATGAAGAAGGCAATGCAGGCCTGCAAACCCGTAGCCATTTTGATGCCACAGCTTTTAATGGCGAAGGCAAAGTGTATGGGCGCCAATGCGAAGTTGACCCCAGCCCACGCCGCTGGACGGGTGGTATTTATGATGAGGACAGAAGAGACTGGCTTTATCCAATGCAATTAAATGCACAGGCACAACATGCTTTTAAAAAAGGAACATATAATCATTTTAAAGTAGAGTGTATTGGTAACGAAATGAAGACATGGGTAAATGGAATTGCAACTGCTTATGTTGTTGATACCATTGATGCTAAAGGTTTTATTGGATTACAGGTACATGGCATTAAATCTGCCGATCATGCAGGTAAAAAAGTATGTTATAAAAATGTGCGGATTAAAACAACCGGGTTGGTGCCAACGCCATTTCCTGCAAATGTATATGTTGCCAATTTTGTTGTAAATAATTTAACTGCTTACGAAAAGAAAGATGGATGGCGTTTATTATTTGATGGAAAAACAGGTAAAGGATGGAAAAGTGCGAAGGGTGGCAGTTTTCCTGAAAAAGGATGGATAATAAATAATGGCACCATTGCTGTTATGGATGCAGAAGGTAAAGAAGCAACCAATGGTGGAGATATTGTAACTGAAGAACAGTTTGCTGCATTCGATTTATCTTTTGAATTTAAATTATCACCCGGTGCCAACAGTGGTGTAAAATATTTTGTAACGCTGGCAGAAGACAGTAAGGGTTCTGCAATTGGGTTGGAATACCAGGTGCTGGATGATACTTTACACCCCGATGCAAAACTGGGTCGTGATGGTAACCGTACAATGGCTTCTGTGTATGACATGATAAAAGCTGAAAAACAAAAAAGATTTTTGCGTCCCATCGGTCAATGGAATTTTGGGAGAATAATTGTTTATCCAAATGATAAAGTAGAACATTATCTTAATGGCGTAAAAGTTTTAGAATATATAAGAGGATCTAAAGAATATAAAGATTTAGTTGCTGTAAGTAAATACGTGATCTGGAAAAATTTTGGAGAAGCCCCCAAAGGTCATATCCTGTTGCAGGATCATGGCAATGCCGTTTCGTACAGAAGTATTAAAATAAAAGAGTTGAAGTGGTAAATAAATCAAGGATTAAAAATTTCTTTACAATAAAATAAAAATCTATGTCACAGTCACGCAGGCATTTTATTAAACAATCTGCTAAAGCATCAGCAGCTTTGTATGCAGCAGCAATGGGCTTCAGTGCCAAAAGTTATGCAAACATTATTGGTGCCAACGACCGTGTAAGGGTAGGCGTGGTTGGATATTCGGACCGGCACAGGAGTTCACACATGCCCTGTTTTATGAATCACTATAAAGAACTGAACTTCGATTTGGTGGCTGTATCAGATATCTGGAAAAAAAGAAGGGAAGAAGGTGCAGCAGCATGGAAAGAAAAAATGGGCCATGACATTGTTGCCTGCCGCAACAACGAAGAAATGTACGACAAAAAATTAGTGGATGCTGTATTCATCAGCACAGCCGATTTTCAACATGCACTGCATGCTATTGAAGCGGTTAAGGCTGGCTGTGATGCTTATGTAGAAAAGCCTTTTGCAGAAACTATGGAAGATAACAGGGCTGCATTAAAAGCCATAAAAGCAACAGACAGAATTGTTCAAATAGGATCACAGCGAAGAAGCGGTGCCAACTATCATGCAGCCAATGAGTTTATTCGTTCTGGAAAATTTGGCCCCATTACAATGGTGGAACTAAGCTGGAATGTAAATCAACCCGGCCGCTGGCGCAGGCCTGCATTACTTAGCCAGATAAGGGAAGAAGACACTGATTGGAAACGTTTTTTAATGAACAGGCCCAGTGATACTTTTGATCCAAGAAAATATTTGGAGTACCGTTTGTTCTGGCCTTATTCATCAGGTTTGCCTGGCCAATGGATGAGCCACCAGATTGATACCGTACATTGGTTTAGCGGAATACAACATCCACGGAGTGTAGTTGCTAACGGTGGTATTTATATGTGGAAAGATGGAAGAAAAAATTGGGATACCATTACTGCGGTATTTGATTATGGCCCTGTAAATGATCTGTCATCGGGATTTCAGGTAACCTTTGGTTCCCGTATGCATAATGGAGATGAAAAACCTTCAGAAATATATTATTCTAATGGCGGCGAATTAAATTTGATCACCAATACGATTTCTCCAAATGGTGGCTTGTCAAAAAGGTTTGCCGATGAAATGAATATGCAGCCGAATTTATTATCAGCACAAACTTTATCTTCTGCAGAAGCTGTAGTGGCATCTGCAAATACCGGAGGCGATAAACTTACTTCCAACCATGTTCGCAACTGGATGGAGTGTATCCGCAGCCGTAAACAACCCAATGCACCTGTTGAAGCAGGGTACAGCCATTCTATTGCTACCATTATGACAAATGCTGCGGCACATACAGGTGCTAAAGTAACCTTCGACGAAAAAACACAGGAAGTAATGGCTAACGGTAAAGTTTTTAAATATTAATTTAATTTAAACATGAATAAATTATTTTTTTTAGCAGTTATTTTATTTTTAAACGCTAATATAAAGGCACAGCAATCAACAGGGTTTAGTATTGAAGAAAAGAAAGACAAAAAAGAAGTTGAAATTTTATTCAATAATAAATTGCTCACCGCTTATTGTTATTACGATTCCAGCAGAAAGCCTGTTCTTTTTCCTGTAAATACAGTAGATGGAATAACAGTTACCCGGAGTTATCCATTTAAAACTGTTAGCGGCGAAAGAACAGATCATCCGCATCATACCGGCATCTGGCTTAATTACGAATCTGTTAACGGTCTTGATTTCTGGAATAATTCAACCGCTATAGAAATTGCAAAAAGAAATCAGTATGGTACTATTGTTCATCAAAAAATTATCAATAAAAAAACAAAAGGTAACACTGCATCATTAACGGCAACAGCAATATGGATACGTTCTGATAATAAAATTTTACTGCATGAACTTACCACTTTCAATTTTAGTGTTAATAAAAATGATTTTATAATTGACCGTATAACTACTTTAACGGCCGCTGATACCACAGTAATTTTTAAAGATGTAAAAGATGGCATGTTTGCCATTCGTGTAGCAAGAGAATTGGAATTACCCTCTAAAGAAAAGAGCAGTTTTATCGATGATAAAGGAAATATTACAAATGTGCCGCCATCAGGTGCAGATGTTACCGGTATGTATTACGGCAGCACAGGATTAAAAGGCGATTCGGTATGGAGCAGCAAAGGTAATTGGGTAATGCTTACAGGTAAAAAAGATGGGAAAGAAATAACAATCGGTATTATTGATCATCCGATGAATGTTGGTTATCCCACTTACTGGCATGCAAGAGGCTATGGTTTATTTGCAGCTAATCCGTTGGGGAGAAAAGTTTTCAGCAATGGAAAAGAAGAATTAAATTTTTCATTGCAGCCGGGCAAATCGGTTACATTCCGCTACAGGGTGATAATACATTCAGGCAATTTTTTGACCAGTGATGTAATGGATAAACAGGCTGTAAATTTTGGAAAAATAAAATAAAAATTTAAAAGAATTGGTTAGCCTGGCTGCCGGGCAATAATTAAGTAATTCGGT
>NZ_JANPCM010000107.1:0-2540 GCF_031430955.1 Ferruginibacter sp. | reverse complement strand
CCTACCTGCCCACGCAAACCTTTACGAATTAAATGATGATGCACTGCTGATGTTGCCAGCAAAGTTGGTATTGCAGCATGATCACTGTCCACAGCACGGTCGCTTAAAATCAACACTTCAAAACCATCATGCACTGCATCTTCTGCATAGCGGCACAATCTTTCCAGGCCTCTTTGTAAAGAACCAGGTTTGCCATCGGCCCTAAAATAAGTTTGCAAAGTTTTACTTTGAAAAATACCAGTATCAATGCTGCGTAATTTTTCTAATTCGGTACTGGTGAGTATCGGTTGTTTTAATGCAACGGTATGACAGTCCTCCGGTTTTTCTTCTAACAGCGTTCCGTTATTACCGACAAAAGATGCAAGACTCATCACTAATCTTTCTCTTATAGGGTCTATTGGCGGATTGGTAACCTGTGCAAATAATTGTTTAAAGTAAGAGGTTAAGTGTTGCGGCTGATCGCTCAATATTGCCAACGGAATATCTGTGCCCATTGAACCCAGCGGTTCTTTAGCATCCAGCGCCATTGGTTTTAAAATTGTATCAATATCTTCTGTAGAATAACCAAATGCTTTTTGATATTTTAAAATAGATGCATCAGATAAATGAGTGAACGCCACTCTTGGTTCATCAATTTCTTCTAACCTTATTTTATATTGATTTAAATAATCATCATAAGGTTTTTGGCTGCAGATGTTATGTTTTAATTCATCATCACTTATAATTCTTCCCTGCTCCATATCTACTACAAACATTTTACCCGGCTGTAACCTTCCTTTTTCTTTTATTAATTTTTCATCAACAGGTAACGCTCCGGTTTCACTGGCCATAATAACACGGTCATCAGTTGTAACGCAATATCTTGAAGGACGCAATCCATTTCTATCTAATGTGGCGCCGATAATTTTTCCATCAGTAAATGAAATAGAAGCCGGTCCATCCCATGGTTCCATTATAGAAGCATGAAATTCGTAAAACGCTTTTTTTACCGCATCCATATCATCATTACCATCCCAGGCTTCGGGTATCAGCATCATCATTACATGCGGCAAACTTCTGCCACACAATAATAATAACTCAATCATATTATCCAAACAGGCAGAGTCGGATTGCTGGCCCGAAACAATTGGCAACAGCATTTCCATTTCTTCATGGGTGAAAAGTGTAGAAATAAACCGTTGCTCTACTGCCTTAAGCCAGTTTAAATTTCCCTGCAGTGTATTTATTTCGCCATTGTGTGCAATGTAACGGAAGGGCTGTGCCAGCTTCCACGACGGAAAAGTATTGGTAGCAAAACGGGAATGCACCAATCCAAAAGCACTCACTAATCTTTTATTACTGAGGTCAACAAAATAATTACGTACCTGCGTACTGGTGAGCTGACCTTTGTACACAATTGTTTTGTAAGAAAGCGAAGCAATATAAAAACCAACTGCATCTTTTCTTACAGTACTGTTGATGGTATGTGTTGCATAATTACGCAGCACATAAAGTTTACGCTCAAACTCCTCTAAATTTTTTACATGATCGGGGCAGGCAATAAAAACCTGTTCCATTTCCGGCTCCACACTTAAAGCTGTAGCTCCAATATTTTCGGTGTTCACCGGCACTTTACGGTATGCCAGCACTTCCATTCCTAATTTTTCGGCGGTGCGGTTAAACACGGCACGGCACTCTTCTCTTAGTCTTATTTCTCTGGGAAAAAATATTACACCCACCGCATATTTACCAAACGGTGGTAAGTGTACGCCGAGTTTTATGCATTCGTCAAAGAAAAATTCATGGGGCATTTGAATCATAATACCTGCACCATCACCCGAATTATTTTCGCAGCCACATGCACCACGATGCTCCATATTTTCCAATACTGTTAAAGCATCATCAATGTGCTGGTGCGATTTGTTGCCTTTAATGTTGGCCACAAAACCAATACCGCAGGCATCATGCTCATAGCGGGAGTCATACAGGCCGCCCCCATCCCCTAAAGGGGAGTTATTCAACGTTTCTAATTTTTTATCGTTAATTCTATTTTGCATTTTATTTTTTTCATGATTCTTATTCCCTTTAAATAACTCCCCTTCAGGGGATAGGGGCTCTAATTTTTTTTGTTCATCCATTTTTATTAAGCAGTTTTTTTTATAAACCAAACTTTAATAATTCTATTTAGCTTCATTGGTCTGGCCTAAGGCGAGACACTCTTCAACAGTATTTCTTTATTGAGCAATCAGAATTTTATTTTTGAATGCTTTTAATTCAATGCTATTTTATTTTCTTTGCCGGGTGAGCCACTCTTAAGGAGTGACCCACCCTACTTTACTATCATCTCCATCAATCTCCGCTTCAGTTCCCCCTTCAGGGGGTGGAGGGGGCTAATCATTCAATTTTAATACTGCTAAAAACGCTTCCTGCGGCACTTCCACATTTCCAATTTGCTTCATTCGCTTCTTTCCCTCTTTCTGCTTTTCTAACAGTTTGCGTTTACGGCTGATATCACCACCATAGCACTTTGCGGTTACATCCTTGCGGATGGCGCTTATGTT
>NZ_JANPCM010000106.1:0-2298 GCF_031430955.1 Ferruginibacter sp. | reverse complement strand
ATATTCCATTAAATATTCTTTGCCGTTAAATATTCTTATTTCTTTTCCATCGGCCACTTCAGTTCCTACTCCCGCTGGTGTAAAAATTGCCGGCATCCCATAACCCGATGCCATACACCTTGTTGCTAAAGTTCCCTGTGGTATCAGCTCCACTTCCAATTCGCCACTTAGTAACTGCCTTTCAAATTCTGCATTTTCCCCAACATAAGATGCAATCATTTTCTTTACCTGTTTCTCCTGCAGCATCAGTCCAATACCAAAATCATCTACGCCGGCATTATTAGATATACAGGTTAAATTTTTAATTTTTTTATTTACTAAGGCAGCAATACAATTTTCCGGAATACCGCACAACCCAAAACCTCCCAGCATTATTACAGCGCCATCATTAATATCACTAATTGCTTCTGCTGCATTTTTATATACTTTGTTCATTTCAATTTTTCTATTACTGAGTCGGGTAATGTTGTGAGCTTTCCTTTTGTATCGCTGTATTTATTTTTTTCTGCTTTGGCAATCATACTGTCTAAAAGCGGTTGGAGCAATTCTGTATGGTTAAGATAGAACTTATAACTGTCGTAAAATTCTGCTTTTGTAACTTTATGCATTGCAAAAATCCGCTGCTGCAGCTTTACACTTTCGGCTTCTGGTTTTTTTGCAGAATCTTTTTTTATAAAATCATTTGTAAATGCGTCTTCACGCAATATATCCCATAAAACGGTTTGCATTTTAGCTGGCTTTAAAATTCCTTTGGGTATTTCATTTTTATTTCCGCAGGAAAATAAAAAAAGTGCAGCTATGAATACAATTTTTTTCAACCTCATTTCAACTCGTCTTTATATTTATTAGCATTGGTAATATCCATTTTTTGCAATAGTTCAGATGCCCTCATTTTATCCTGCTGCGGCGCTTTTGAAAAAAGTTTTACCAGCTCGGTGGATTTTCCCTGGAAGAAAAACTGGTTGATCATTTTGTTGGGGTTTTCTGTATTGAAATTATTAAGCAGGTTCAATACGTTCATCACTTCTGCCCTGGCAGTATTTTCATCTTCATAAAATTTATCCATTCCCAGCCGGTAATAATTATAATATACATCATGCATTAATGTGTAACGGCTGTTAAGCATATTTTCTACCAGCCAGTAACGGTTACGTACGCCATCAAATGCTTTCCATCCACTTATGCCCCTGCCATCTGGTGCGTTGTTTACAATATTTTGTGCCTTTTGAAAATACACATCGCCGCCCCGGGGAGAAAACGAATCGTAATCAAAAGCTAAAATCATATTGGCATAATAAGCAAACACAGCAGTAAGGTTAGATACCAATCCATCTGAGCCGGATACCCTGTTTTCATTAAAATCCAGTTGCTGAAATTCTGCATATTTAAAAGTTACATTTTCATCACGAAAATTAATAATTGGAGAAAGATAAGAAGTATTAAAAATTGGCCGGGCTGCCTGTATGGTTAAACTGGCACTGTAAACATTTAAATCTGCAGTGGGCTCCAGGTTAAGTAAAAAACTACAGGTTATTTTTTCGTTGGGTAAAAAAACATCAGTTGTCCACTTACGGTTATTCATAAAATTATTTAAAGCGGTTTGCAGTGTTTTAAATACACTGGGGTTTACCGCATTGCCCACCTGGCTGCTTACAATTGTTACGGTAGCTTTTAACTCCTGTGCCTGTAAAAAACCTGTGGCAAATGTAAGCAGGAATAAAAAAAATAATTTACGCATGTAATAATTTAATGATGGTGTTTACAATATCTTTTGCCACTTCTTTTTTTGATTTAGTATCAAACTTATACTCATTATTATGTTTATCAAAAATAGTGATTCTGTTGGTGTCGTACCCAAACCCGGCCCCTGCATCGTTTAAAGAGTTTAAAACAATCATGTCGGCATTTTTTGTTTGCAATTTTTTTAACGCATACTCCTTTTCATTGCTGGTTTCCAAAGCAAAGCCTACCAGCAATTGTTTATTTTTCTTTTTTTCGCCAAGCGATTTTAAAATGTCTTTTGTTTTTGTCAGTTCAATATTAAATGTATTTTCATTTTTTTTTATTTTTTGAGATGCAGTGCTAACCGGCGTATAATCTGCTACCGCTGCACTCATCACAGCAATATCAGTTTTTTCAAAATGGTTAATACATGCATCGTACATTTCATTTGCCGATTTAACTTTTATAACCTCAATATTTTCTGACACATTAATATTTGAAGGCCCTAAAACCAAAGTAACATTTGCACCACGGTTTTTCATTTCTTCTGCAATGGCAACCCCCATTTTGCCAGAC
>NZ_JANPCM010000105.1:0-2408 GCF_031430955.1 Ferruginibacter sp. | reverse complement strand
CATTTAATTATGCAAAGAAGTCAAGTTTTAAAAACTTGACTTCTTTATTACGACACTTTTTAATTCTCAATAAATTCTGCCAATTCATCCGCAATCTTCCTATCATTACTCAATCTCGGCATTTTATTTTGCCCGCCCAGTTTGCCAATGCTTTTCATATAATCTATAAAACCATTTTTATGAATGGTAGATATTTTAAGTTGCTGTAAAATATTGCCGCCAACCAAATCATCGTAATACACATTTTTAGCCCGTAAATTATCATCGACCTTTTTTGCAAATAAAGATAAGTCTGCCGGTTGCTTTTCAAACTCTACAAACCATTCGTGAAAACTTTTTCCGGCATCGTCGGCAATCATGGGCGCTACAGTAAATTCTGTTACTTGCACATTTTCTTCTTCAGCCGCTTTTAATAATGCAGCTTCTACTTCTTCGCCAATTACATGTTCGCCAAAGGCGCTGATAAAATGTTTTGTTCTGCCAGTAACTACCAGCCGGTATGGATTGGTGGAAACAAACTTTACGGTATCACCAATATTATATCCCCACAAACCGGCATTATTATTTATTATCAATGCGTAGTTCTCTCCCACTTTTACATCTTTCAAACTCAACCTTGTTAGGTTATCATTAAAAATTTCTGACGCAGGCACAAACTCATAAAAAATGCCGCTGTTAGTATTTAATAATAATCCTTCTGCATTTTGGCTATCTTGAAAAGCAAAAAAACCTTCGCTTGCGGGGAACAATTCTATACAATCAATTTTTTTACCAATGCTTTCAAACAGTTTGGCTTTGTAAGGTTCAAAGTTTACGCCGCCCTGCACCATCACACTAAAATCAGGAAATAATTCACTTATTTTTTTACCGCTTTTTTCCTGCAGCCTGTCAAAATACATTTGCATCCACGGTGGTATGCCGCTGATGAGTGTCATGTTTTGATTAATCGTTTCTTCAACTATTTTATCTAATTTTTCTTCCCACTCTTCAATACAATTGGTAGTGTAAGAAGGTAACTGATTGGCCCGTAAATATTTTGGCACATGATGATTAACGATGCCGCTTAACCTTCCCGTTGGTATGCCGCCTACTCTTTCTAAAGTTGGAGAGCCGCTTAAAAAAATTAATTTACCATCAGCAAATTTGGTATTGCCTGTTTCGGCCATATAACACAACAAAGCATTTCGTGCCGTGTTGATGTGGTTGGGAATAGAATCTTTTGAAATAGGAATATATTTTACGCCGCTGGTGGTGCCGCTTGTCTTGGCAAAATAAATTGGCTGACCTTTCCACAATACATTGTGTTTACCTTCCTTAATTCTTTCGATGTAAACTTTAAAAGCTTCGTAATCACGAATGGGCACCTGCTTAACAAAATCTTCGTAAGTTTTTATATCTGCAAAGCCATGCTCTTTTCCAAACTCTGTTTTGGCTGCAGTTTTTATTAATTGGTTAAAGGTAGATTGCTGGTCTTCCACAGCAGTTTCCATTCCTTTTTTTATTTGCTTGTATATGTAACCGGCAAAAGGCTTTGCCAGTAAAGATTTTATTTTCATTTTTGTTATATCACTAATTATGGGAATACCCCAAGTACACGAATTCTTAAATAAAATTAAAACATTAATTCGTGTAATTAGTGCCTTTAATTTATGTTATTAAAAAATTATTTACAATCACAATACCAATCTTTATCCAAATCAATAACCGTAACTACCACCAGGTTTTCATTTTTGGGTGCAAACACAATACGCACATGTTGTTTATCATGTGTAATGCCTTCTAAAGGATAACTTTTGCCTTTGTCGTTTTTTTCAATTTTGTTATAGTTGATGGTGCCTTCATCTAAAATTTCTTCCACTTCGCTTTCATCAATATGGCGGCAATCCATACGGCAGCGGGCATGTTTGCTGTAAATTAATTTTGGCGGATGACGGTTTAATTCGCCATCATCAGTTGTATTGGTGGTGACAGCCGGAATGGTTTCTCTTTTGTTACGCTGCTCTGTATTTTGATTTTTAGGATTGCTGCCCCGCTGGTGACTTTTTATGTACCACAATAATATTGCAGCAGCGATTAAAATGATGTAGGGGAAATATTTTTTTAGCATAGCGATAATAAAGTGCTAAAGTAAACTAAAAGCTCAACGAATACATAGTGTGTTAAAAAGTACAGCCTTTAGGGGGAGATTTAGAGAGGGCTTTTGTTTTATCTTTGCACCCAATGAGTAAATCTGTTGCGTTACACACTTTGGGCTGCAAGCTTAACTTCTCCGAAACATCTTCTATAGGAAGATTGCTGGAGCAGGATGGCTTTGTAAAAAAAGATTTTGATGAAGTAGCCGATGTGTATGTAATAAATACCTGCAGCGTTACCGATAATGCCGATAAAGAATGCCGCCAGTTAGTGCG
>NZ_JANPCM010000104.1:0-7458 GCF_031430955.1 Ferruginibacter sp. | reverse complement strand
GTGTGTAATTGGTATGCATGAAGTAATGGGCGGTAATGGTTTGCATTTATATCCGCAGGCTTCTTACTGGGATTGGCCTTACAGTGCCGACTGTATAAAGGGTGGAAAGCGGTTATTGCAAATTGAAAGAGACTGGATATGGTACAAAGCCTGGAGCCGTTATGCATGGAAAGCAAAACGAAATAGAGCTGATGAAATAAATTACTGGAGCAATCAACTGGCTGATAAATTTGGTTGCAGCATTACAGACGGGAATAAAATTTTAATGGCTTATGAAGAAGCTGGACTAATTGCACCAAAATTATTACGCCGTTTTGGAATAACTGATGGCAACAGGCAAACACTTACATTAGGTATGTTGATGACGCAACTCATCAATCCATATCGCTATGGCTTATTTACTTTATTGTATAATGCAGAAGCACCGGAAGGAGAGATGTTATTGGACTATGTAGATAAGGAAATGAAAGGAGTGAAGCATGTAGGTGAAACACCTGTGCAAATAATTGAGGAAATAGAAAAGCATGCATCTAACGGGGAACATGCTATAGTTGGAATTCCGGTTAAGAAAAATCAACAAGAATTTACCCGGCTTAAAAACGATATTGTCTACTACCGCTATTTGGGTTTGCATTATTCGTATAAAGTAAAATCAGCATTGTCAGCACTTCGCTATAAGTATAGCAATGACATAAATGATCTTGAAAGTGCGTATAATTTTTTAAAGGGTAGCTTAATTCTTTACAAGAGCTTATCGAATATGACAAAAAATTCTTACCTCTACGCCAACAGTATGCAAACCTCTCAACGTAAAATACCCATGCGTGGGGTTGATGGTACTTACAAACACTGGAAAGAAATGCTGCCGGTATTTGAAAAAGAATTGAGAACATTCCGGTATAAAATTGATTCGCTGAAAAATAATGCCGGTAAAGTTGTTGCAGATGTGAAGCCATTTAAGAATGCTGATGTCCATACAATTGATTCAGCAGGGGCTTATTTTACTATTGAGAAAGACGGACGAATATTTGCTGACAGCAACCTTATCATAAAATCTTATGCAAAAGAATTACAGGGATTGCAGGGAGTGAATTTTGGATATAAACAACAGTTAACAGAAGGGGCTTCTTTTACATTCGCATCCGATAAACCGGTAAAAGTATTGGTAGGTTTTTTTAAACCTCAAAAAGCAGCGTTTACAAAAGATACTTTTTATTTAAAAGAGCCGGAACTGGAAACCAATGCCAGTGCAGATGATTATGGTCAGAGTGAAATAAAAATTTCTAATGCTATTTCAATTAAAGGGATGCCGCCGGTAAATATTCATACCTATACTTTTAAAGCCGGTTTAAATACATTAAAATTGGAAAAAGGAGTTTGTTTAATTTTAGGTTTTGTGGATGGAGATACTGTGGTACCTGTATATGATGCAGGATTGATGGGGGATAATAAAAATAAAAATTTGGACTGGTTGTTCGAATAATATTTCAACACAACAAAAAAAACATTACAGATACAATACCTCAAAATAAAACGAATGAAAAAAATATTCCTTTTTGTAACATTTATTTTGTCGCTAAACGCATTTTCACAAAATGCAACCATCATAGGTACATTTGAGCGGGGGGAGGTAAAAAGAAAATTATCTCTTTCCAGGCCATTGCTTCGTACCCAGTTTCCAGAGGTTAATGACGTAGAAGATATTGCTGTAGATAAAGGAACATTTATTGCTGCATTAACTGTGCATCAACCGGAGATTATGTATTTAACCTCTTACATAAATGATTCTGTAGAATTTAAACAGCCAATTTTTTTAAAGGCAGGCTATGCAATAACTATTGATTGTAAAACAAAAAACGGCATACCCCTGCTTACCATTGCTGGTAAGGGAGCCCAGGATAACCAACCGTGGAGTTTGAGTGACAATATTAATTTTAATAATTATCCTAAAGATACACTCCCAGTTAGAGTACTTGCCGACCTGCAAATTGTAGCGAATAAAAATCTGCAAGCGTTCAACCAGTACATTACATTACATCATCCATCTGCTGATTTTATTAAGAGCTGGAATTTTGAGCTGCAATACACCCCGATTAGAATTTATTATATCTATGCAAAGCAAAGAAAACCTTATGTTCGGCAAGCTTATAATAGAAATAAAAAAAGCTGGGACGACAGCATTGACCAACTGTTAATCAACGCTCCTTTAATGAATGAAGCAGCTTTAACATCTTCGTCTTATCGTTTATTTTTAAAGATGTTTTTAATTTTCAGTAAACCACAGGTTTGGGAAGACGAAGCGGATAAAGTAGAATTTATAAAAAATTGGTATGGCGATGGAAGAGATACCGGATCAAGAAGTTTTTTTAATGATGAGAATAATATTCCTAATCAAAAAGTGATAGAAAGACATTTTACAGGGAAAGTAAAAGAGTATATGTATGTACAACTTTTTGAAATGGCTTTGGAAAGGGGAAAAGTTTCTAATATTGATGCTATCTATACAGATTTTTCTAAAGCATACCCATTTAGCCCCTTTAAAAAAGTATATGATAAGCTGATAGCTGCAGTCATTGAAAGTTTAAAACGGCCAATAAACGACAAAATGATTTTTGAATCTGGTAATATTAAAACATGGGCTGAAATTTTGGAAAAGTTTAAGGGCAAAACGGTTTTGCTTGACATGTGGGGTACTTGGTGTGGTCCCTGCAGGGATGAAATAAAAATGCATAGCGCAGCAATTAAAAGTTATTTTAAAGATAAAGGACTATATTATTTGTACATTGCTAACCAGGATGAAGCTAACATAAAAGCCTGGAAAAGCCTGATTACTTATTACAATTTAGAAGGCCATCATATTTTAGCTACAAAGGAGTTAACAGATGATATTGATAAAAATATACAACTCAAATTTTATCCCACTTATGTCATCATACATAAGAACGGAAGTTTTGAATTATCAAAAGCAGGAGCACCAATGAATAGAGAAATATTAATTGCACAAATAGAAGAAGCACTAAAATGAAAATAAAAGCAACTTATTTATTTAGTTGTGTGCTGGCTTTAAGCACACAATTTCTTTTTGCACAGGATTTAAAACTCTGGTACAAACAACCTGCCGTAAAATGGACAGAAGCCTTACCCCTCGGCAATGGCAGAATTGGTGCCATGGTTTTTGGCGGAATTGAGCACGACAGAATTCAATTTAACGAAGAAACTTTATGGACAGGCGAACCAAGAAATTATAACAGGCCAGGCGCCTACAAATATTTAGATTCTATAAGAAATTTATTATTTGCAGGCAAACAAACAGAAGCAGAAGCATTGGCCGAAAAAGAATTTATGGGATTGAAAAGTAATGAAGGTAAGAAAGAAGAGTGGCTAAAAAATATTTTACAAAATAATGATCTTTCTAAAGAAAATTTTGATGACAGCCATTGGAAAACAATGACGGTGCCATCATACGAAGGTTGGGAAGCTGCAGGTTTTGAAGGATTGGATGGTGCAGTATGGTTGCGGACCAGTTTTAAATTACCGGCATCATGGAACGGAAAAGAATTGGCTTTAGATTTAAACAGGATAAGAGATTATGATCTTACTTATGTCAACGGAAAATTAATTGGCACACAACAAAACACCGAGGCAAGAAAATATATTATTCCGGCTTCGCTTTTGCACGAAGGAAAAAATATCATTGCAGTACAGGTAATTAATTATGCTGATAAAGGCGGCATTGCAGGGTATAAAGACACCACACGGCATATTGGTATTTATCCTGTTGGAGATGAAGCAGAAA
The DNA here is from genome assembly GCF_031430955.1 of Ferruginibacter sp. Lineage (GTDB taxonomy): Bacteria > Bacteroidota > Bacteroidia > Chitinophagales > Chitinophagaceae > Ferruginibacter. The sequence goes on along the minus strand of NZ_JANPCM010000104.1, from coordinate 3,662 downwards.
AAATTTTATTGAATGGTCAATGGAAATATTTTATACAAAACGATGAGCCGCCTGCTGCAGGCACATATCAGGCCAGCTATCAACCCTTCGGCGATTTATTTTTGCAATTTAAAAATGTTGAAAATGCTGCAAACTATAAAAGAGAATTAGATATCAGTAATGCAATTGCAACAACATCTTACTCATTAAACGGCATTAAATTTAAAAGAGAATATTTCATCAGCCAGCCCAACCAGGTAATGGCCATTAATTTAACTGCATCGCAAAAAAATAAAATAAATTTCAGTGCCTCATTAGGCAGTCCGCATAAAAATTTTATTGTAAAAAAAATAAATGATCATACTATTTCACTTTCAGTGCAAGTAAGAAATGGTGTATTGCATGGAGAAAGTTATCTGCAAATAAAAACAAAAGGAGGTTCAGTAAATATCAGTGATAATAAAATTATAATTGCTGATGCAGATGAAGCAACATTGTATTTAACTGCAGCCACCAACTATAAAAATTATCAGGATGTTACCGCTGATCCTGTTGCACCATGCACCAATGCATTACAATCTATTGCTGCAAAAAACTACCTGCAAATAAAAGCAGCGCATATAAAAGAGTATCAAAAATATTTCAACACTTACTCGATTATTTTACACGACTCCAAATCATTGGAGTTCAGGAACCCCCCTTCGGGGGGCAGGGGGGCAACCGACGAACGCCTTGCAAAATTTGCTGCCTCCAGCGATCCTTCCTTAGTTGCTTTGTACCAGCAATACGGCCGGTATTTATTAATTGCATCTTCACGCCCCGGCACAAAGCCAGCCAATTTGCAAGGCATCTGGAATGATTTGCTTACGCCGCCATGGGGCAGTAAATACACCACTAACATCAATACAGAAATGAATTACTGGCCTGCCGAAAATTTAAATCTTTCTGCAACGCATCAACCCTTGTTTGATATGATTGGTGAATTAGCGCAAAGCGGAAAACAAACTGCTAAAGAACATTACAACGCACCGGGTTGGATATTGCATCATAATACCGATATATGGTGTGGCACAGCTCCAATAAATGCGGCTAACCATGGTATTTGGGTTACAGGCGGGGCATGGTTGTGCCAGCATTTATGGGAACATTATTTGTTTACGCAGGATAAAATGTTTTTAAAAACCAAAGCCTGGCCACTAATGAAAGAAGCTGCTTTATTTTTCAATTCTTTTCTAGTTAAAGATCCGGTAACAGAATTTTTGATCAGTACGCCATCAAATTCTCCGGAGCAGGGCGGCTTAGTTGCAGGCCCGGCAATGGATCATCAAATTATAAGAACGCTTTTTAAAAATGTAATTACTGCAGGCGAATTATTAAATACGGATGCAAACTTTATAAATACTTTAAAAGACAAATACAAATTAATTGCACCCAATAAAATTGGTAAGTATAATCAATTGCAGGAATGGATGGAAGACAAAGATGATACCACTAATAAGCACCGCCACATTTCACATTTATGGGGCATGTATCCCGGCAGCGAAATTAATTTTGATGAAACACCTGCATTGATGAATGCTGCAAAACAATCATTATTGTATCGGGGCGATGCGGCTACGGGTTGGAGTTTGGGTTGGAAAATAAATTGCTGGGCACGCTTTAAAGATGGTGACCACGCTTTTAAAATGATACAAATGTTGCTGAGCCCTGCCAATGGCGGCGCCGGTAGTTATCCAAATTTATTTGATGCACATCCGCCTTTTCAAATTGATGGCAACTTTGGCGCTGCTGCCGGCATTGGCGAAATGTTATTGCAAAGTCACACTAAATTTATTGATATACTTCCTGCTTTGCCCGCCGCTTTGCCCAATGGTAAAGTAAAAGGTATTTGTGCAAGAGGCGGATTTGTAGTGGATATAAAATGGAGCGAAGGAAAATTGCAACAGCTAACTGTTACATCAAAAGCAGGAATGCCATTGCTATTGAGATATAAGGGTAAAGTAAAAAGTATTACAACAACTAAAAACGGAATTTATAAATTTAATGCGGCGCTTAATAAATTATAATTTTTTTTGTGAGACAAGCTTTTGTGCTACTATGAGACGACATTGGCGACGCTCCATTCAAATTTTTGTTCATTATTCAGCAATTAAATTTGTTACTGTATATTGTTCGTTCGCAGTTGTATGTTTTACTTCTTATGCACAACAAAATATCAGGGAAGATATTTTAATAAACAGCGACTGGACTTACTGCACCGGAATAAATAATTTAAAATCTTTTCCGCCCAATACCAGCGATTATTATTTTACAAAAGTAAATGTACCACACAACGCAGATGCTTATGATGGTTACCGCAGATTACTCCATGGCAATAAACACGGCGATATTTGGTATAGAAAAATTATATCAATAGTACAGCCCAATAAAAACCGTCGCAACTTTTTATATTTTGAAGGCGTAGGTTCTTACGCTAAAATTTATCTCAACGGAAGTTTAGTTGGCCAACATGCAGGTGGCAGAACAACTTTTACCATTGATGTTACGGGCAAATTAAAAACCAATGGCACTGCCAACGAATTATTAGTATTTGCAAGTCACCCTGCAAACATCAAAGATTTACCCTGGGTTTGTGGAGGTTGCAGCGATGAAAGAGGTTTTTCAGAAGGCTCTCAACCAATGGGCATTTTTCGTCCGGTACATTTAATAGTTACCAATGATGTTAGGATTGAACCTTTTGGTGTACATGCGTGGGCTGACATAAAAAATAAAAACGCTACGTTACGGACTAACACAACAGTAAAAAATTACACTAAGCGAAATAGAAATGTTTCTATACATAGTCAATTGGTAGATGCTGCTGGTAAAACTATTGCTGAATTTTCTTCGCCACATTTTTTAAAAGCAAAAGATTCCATCGCTGTTTTATCAATAGGAATTCAGGTAGATAATCCGGTATTATGGTCGATAGAAAATCCTTATCTCTACAAAATTATTTCAACCATAAAAGAAAATAATATTGTTATTGATAAAACGGAAACTGATTTTGGTTTCCGTAACATCAATTTTAAAACTGCATCGCATCAATTTTTATTAAATAACAAACCTGTTTTTATAAACGGTATTGCAGAGTACGAACATTTGCTTGGGCAAAGCCATGCCTTCAGCAACGAAGAAATTATTGCAAGAATGAAGTGGATACAGGCCGCAGGCTTTAATGCATTTCGTGATGCACACCAACCTCATAATTTATTATATGGAAAATTATGTAACAAAAAAGGTATGTTATGGTGGACACAATTTTCTGCACATATCTGGTACGATACAAAAGAGTTTAGAGAAAATTTTAAAATATTATTGAGCGAATGGGTAATAGAAAGACGTAACGATCCTGCTGTAATTTTATGGGGTTTACAAAACGAAAGTAAATTGCCAAAAGATTTTGCAGAAGAATGTACCGCACTAATTCGTTCACTCGATCCAACCGCATCTTCACAACGTTTAATTACAACCTGCAATGGTGGCGAAGGAACCGATTGGGATGTGCCGCAAAACTGGACAGGCACTTATGGTGGTAATCCTGCTACTTACGGCGAAGATTTAAAGAAACAAATTTTAGTTGGCGAATACGGTGCATGGCGCACCATTGATTTACACAGCGAAGGTGGCTTTAAACAAAATGG
>NZ_JANPCM010000103.1:0-12318 GCF_031430955.1 Ferruginibacter sp. | reverse complement strand
ATTTGTTTTTGTAATTTTATCATATTTTATTTTCCGATTTTTTAAAAAGAAACTCCTCTAGCAATTTTTTTAAAATACTTTGCAGGCTGCGTTTTCAAAGTACCTGCGCCATTTTTTCTCCCATAAAATTTGTTATTTTTTTTATTACATGATAACTGTCATGTAAAGGCTTGAGTAAAGTCAGGATAACTCTATTGTTTCAGAAATATTTTTACATCATTAATTAAATCAATTACTAAATAATACTTTTTATGAAACACTTAAGTAACAAAATACAACTGATTCTTGTTGTTTTTTTAAGCAGCATTGGCTATTTCGTTAGTTGTACAAGAGATAATACCATTCCTCCGCCACCAGCTAAAACCGGCGTAGTAATCACCCGTGGCACCAATGTCCAGTTACCGGGCAATATGACATCGGGAAATGCTGCTGAATGGAAATTAGATAAAGCCCATTCCAGTGTGCTATGGACAACCAATTATGTTGCAGCTGCCGGTCTGCTTACCGGTCGTTTTAATCAATTCGGCATTCATGAGGTAACCGATGCAAAAATGCTGAACTATGTTGCAACCGGCCAGCCATTAAAAGACAGTTCATGGGCTTTTTACGAAAACGAACCTGCTAAATCTTTCTTAACAGGCTATGTTCAAATCAACACTTCAAATACGGGTGAGCCGGGCCGTGATGCAGGTTGTAATATTGGATCTTTAGGTACGGTTGCAATTGTTGAAGTCTCTCAAAATCTTACATTAACCAATTTGGCAAAAATTAAAACAACAGATGTAAAATTTGATCCGCTGAGTAATGAATACATTGTAACATTAAATCTAACCTGGCAGGGCAAGTTAACAGCGCCGCTTACAAAAACTATTGTAGGAAAATTAAAGTACATTCCTAAAGCAACAGTAAATGCCACTTACGATGTATTTGGTTTGCAATTAAAATTTCAATTTAACTGCAGAGATTTTGGTATAGCAAGCACAAGTATCTCTGATAAAATTGATATTGAGTGTAACATGAACTTCAACAACAAGTAATTAATTAAAAAAAAATTACAATGAAACAACTAACAATATATGCAGCCCTGATGCTTACCATGATAATTGGTTTAACCAGTTGCTATAAGGATATCATTCTGCCTGATGCCGCTGTTGACCCTGATGGGCCGCCGCAAGCGGTAAGTTTTAAAACTGATATAGCACCAATGGTAAATACTAAATGTGCATTATCGGGCTGCCACGTTTCGGGAGCACATAAACCTTTTCTTTTGACTGACGTAGCTTATCAGCAAATTGTAAACGGAGGGTTTGTAAATACAGCAATACCAAAAGAAAGTATCCTTTATAAAAAAATGAATGGAGAAATGAAGGAATACATTCCATCAGCCATTGACAGGCAAAAAATTTACGACTGGATAAGAAACGGTACACCGAATAATTAAGTGATCTAAAAAAATACTACAATGAAACTTAAATTAATATTATCAAAACAATGGTTTGCAATTACTGTATGCCTGTTTACCTGTACCATTTTAGTTCAGTTAAATGTTACTGCACAGGACAGTACAGTTGTAGCAGAAGAACCTGCTGCACCCGCAAAAATAAAACCAGTAAAAAATACATTTGAAAGTGTATGGATTATCGACAATCAAACTGTGATGGTGCCTGTTAAAGGAACTTTTGAAATGGACATTATGCACCGCTTTGGAAAAGTAGAAAAAGGTTACGAAGACCTGGCAGGATTTTTTGCGCCATCGAATATACGATTGGGTGTAAACTACGCTCCCATCAATAAATTGTATGTTGGCTTTGGCCTTGCAAAAGAACACATGTTGTGGGATGTAAATGCCAAGTACGCCATCATAACACAAACACCCGGCAAATATCCGGTAAGCATCAGCTACTATGCAAATGCAGCATACGACAGCAGAAGAGATCCGGATGGCAGTTTATTTAAATACCGGGAGCAAAGGGTTTCTTTTTTTAACCAGGTAATTATTGCCAGAAAAATTACAAAAAAATTATCTGTGCAAATTGCACCAAGCATTTCTCATCAAAATGCGGTTAATGGTTATTACACCAAGAACGACAGCACGGGGCAGGAAATATTTAAGAACATGAAGCATGAACATTTTGCCATTGCATTTTCAGCAAGGTATAAATTAACTGCTGTAACATCGTTGATGGTAAATTATGATCAGCCCATCACAAAGCATGCTACCAACAACCCGAATCCCAACCTGTCCTTTGGTGCTGAATTCAATACGAGCAATCACTCGTTTCAATTGTTTTTGGGCAATTATTTTTCTTTATCACCCCAGCAGAATAACCTGTTCAATACCAGTGATCCTTTCAATCATAATAAAACCAATTCAAAAAGTGATTTTAATTTTCACTTCCTCGATAATTTTCGCATAGGTTTTAATATAACCAGGCTGTGGAATTATTAAAAAAATAAATTGTTTTGTAAAAGTGGATGAATATCAAATGATGAACCCTGAATTAAATTTAATTCAGGGTTCTCTATAATAAAAAGCGTTTATTAATTTATTTAACCAATGATGCTAAAAATTTTATACCACTTTTCTTCCCTTGCAATTGCATCAGCAATAATTTTAGCTTCCTCCTGCAACAACAATAATTCAAATAAAGCAATTGCTGTATCAACACCTCAAACTTCCGTGGTAAATGGTATAAAAAAAGCAGCAAGCACTTACCAGGATACATTAATTATACAGACGCCGGCGGCAATATTTTATCATCCTGATTCACTGCAATTATTAAAAATAAAAGCGCAAAGCGATTCTATTTTTTATGAAGGGTCAATGCATGAATATTTTTATCAAATGCGTAATGCAAGAATAGTTATACATAAAACATGGCCACAGTTTTCCATCATCGAAAGTAAAAATTACCGCTATCTGCTCTTTACAAAAAAAGATGGCAGCAAGGATTGCATTGATCTGGATAAAAAAAACGACCCATTCGGCTTATTTGTATTTAGTACCCAAAAACCTCCATTGCCGGTTGATATGACGAATATTGAAACCGATATTTCTTTTTACATTAATGAGTAATCAAAAAAATTATTGAACAAGCTGATTACAATCATACTGTTAATGAATAATAATCAGTTTTACAATACTTCATCCAGTTTACCTTACTGTATATAAAATTAGTGCGTAAATAAATAATCATTTATCAATTAAAAAACTTTAAACGAAATAACATCATGAAAAAAATTCTTATTTTACTTACAATAGCCACAGGAATTACCGGCATTAGTTTTACCGTAAAAAATAATATGGATCAAAAGCCCTGGCCAGTGCCCGATAATTTTAAGAAAATGAAAAACCCCATTGCATCCGACGCTACTTCAATTGCGGATGGTAAAGCTTTGTGGAATACGCATTGCAAATCGTGCCATGGTGCCAAAGGTATGGGTGATGGCAGCAAAGCGGCACAGTTAAAAACCGAACCTGGCGATTTTTCAAAAGCCGATGTGCAGGCACAATCTGATGGAGCTTTGTTTTATAAATTATCAGAAGGCCGGGATGATATGCCCAACTTTAAAAAGAAAATGCCTGAGGCAGATGAAAGATGGAGCATCGTAAATTTTATGAGAACAATGAAAAAATAATTATTCCTTTAGAAAACCTTAAGCCGGCATAACATTGATGTGCCGGTTTTTTTATGTATGCTTTTAACAGTATGATTACAATCATATTTTTTGGTGATGCACATTAGTTGCCGCACAAATCTCACTGCTTACTTTGTGTCATCAAACAATGGTTATGGATCAAAACACAAAAACATCTTCCCGAAAAAAATTTCTGCTTTGGGGTGCCACCCTTCTTTCTGCAATAACCGTATTTAAATTTATTCCAAAAAAGGAAACTCCAAAAAATCCGACCGTAAAAATGCTGAGCCAGGATGGAACGCTGGTAGAAGTAGATATAGAAAAACTGATACACGGCAGGGTAAATAAAATTAATGATGAGCAGTTGAAAAACTGGGTAACCAAAAAATAATTACAATACTTTTTATTTAAAAAATATGGAAGATCAAAATTCATCACGGAGAAAATTTCTTACCACTGGGTTACTGGCTGCAGTTGCTGCAGGTTGCTCCACCAAAAACCCTTTTGATGGTTATGCATCTGGTGATATAAAAGCAAGTGGAGAAAAAGTAAAATTATTATCGGTAGATGGGGAAATTATTGAAATAGATAAAGCATTTTTAAAACCTGTTCCTGATTTACCACGGTTAACCAATAGCGAGGAGAGAAAAGGTGTTGAAGGAAAAAAATTTGTAATGGTTATTGACCTTAGCCGTTGTAAAAATGTAGGTGCCTGTAAAACTGCCTGCAATCATGCACACGGTTTAAACCCTGGTCAAAACTGGATAAAAGTTTTATCAATGCAGGATGCAGAACAAACCGCACCTTACTGGCAACCCACTACCTGCATGCATTGCGATGAACCGCCTTGCGTAAAAGTTTGCCCTGTGGATGCTACTTTTAAAAGACAGGATGGAATTGTTTTAATTGATAGCGACCGTTGTATAGGATGTCGTTTTTGTATGGCTGCCTGCCCTTACACTACCAGGGTTTTTAATTGGGATGAACCGGTAATTGAACCTTCAGTTGCAGCACAGCCTTACAGTTGCGAAACGAGCATGCCTCAAAAAATTGGCACCGTTAGTAAATGCGATTTTTGTCCTGACATGGCGAGAAAAGGAGAACTGCCCCATTGCGTTTCTGCCTGCCCCAATGGCGTTTTTATGTTTGGTGATATGAATGAAGATTCAGTAACCAATGGTGCCGAAACATTTCAGTTTAGCGAATTAATAAAAGAAAAAGCTGGCTACAGGTTGATGGAAGATTTGGGTACAAAACCAAGGGTTTATTATTTACCACCTGTAAACCGCAATTTTCCTTTCGAATCTGGCTTGGAAAATCAAGACCCTGCAAATAAACAAACTCATTAAAATTTTTACCGTGGAAAATTCACTTTCAATATCCAGCGAACAAATTACCAGGGATTTATTACCCCAAAAATTTGGCAAACGTGGCCTTATCTGGACAGGACTCTTAATAATAATTTGTTTAATTGGGGCTTATGCTTATTTCCGGCAGCTAAAAAATGGGCTGGGTGTTACACACATGGGTGATTATGTTAGCTGGGGTATTTACATTTCTAACTTTGTATTTTTTGTTGCCATTAGTTTAGTAGGCTCACTTATCACTGCAATTTTCCGGCTGGCTAATGTAAAATGGGCTACGCCACTTACACGTATAGCCGAAATTATTGCAGTTTCAGCCATTGTATTTGCTTCTTTAATTATTATTGTTGATATGGGACGCCCCGAAAGGATGCTGAACCTTTTTTTACATGGCCGCATCCAATCCCCCATTATGTGGGATGTGATTGTGATCAGCACTTATTTTGTTATCAGTTTATTGCTGTTGTATTTTCCGCTGCTGCCCGATCTTAAAATATTAATTAAGTTTAAAGAAAAATCAAACAAAGCATTAAATAAACTATACCGTTTCCAGGGATCTTTCTGGAAAGGTACAGCAGCACAATTTAAAATAAGCGAAAGGGCCATTACTATTCTTTGTGTAACTATTATCCCTGTAGCCTTTAGTATTCATACTGTAACCAGCTGGTTGTTTGCCACCACTTACCGTGCCGGTTGGGACAGTACCAACTTTGGTGCCTACTTTATATCCGGTGCATTTTTAGTGGGTGCCGGTGGCGTAGTGGTAGCCATGTATGTTTTTCGCAGGTATTACAAACTGGAAAAGTATATTACCGAAATGCATTTTGAAAAGATGGGGCGAATTGTAGTGATGCTTGCTTTACTCTATTTGTACTTTAATATTAATGAGTACATGATTCCGGCTTTTAAAATGAAGAAACCAGAAGCATCACATTTAACCGGATTATTTACTGGTGAATTTGCAATGATGTTTTGGTTTGCCATTATTGTCGGCATGATCATTCCTATACTAATGTTATTGTTTAAAAAAGGAAGGAAACCATTGCCCATGTTTATTGCAGGCATTATGATTGTGATTGGCGCTTGGTTTAAAAGATACCTGATAGTAACACCAACTTTACTGCACCCGTTTTTACCTATGCAGGATGTACCGGCAGGTTTTCATCATTACTTTCCCAGTTGGGAAGAGTGGGCCATTGCAATGGGTTCGCTGGCTGGTGCTTTACTCATCATTACTTTTTTTGCAAGAATTTATCCTATCATTCCCATTCAAGAAACAATAACTGAACAACATGAAAAAGAAGAACACCAATAATTTTATGCTCCTGTTATTGCTTGTTGCAGGCACGTTATTAACTAACAAAGCAATAGCACAGGAAGACACTGCCGCTAAAAAAGAAACACCAAAAGAATTGGTTACACTTAAATATTTTAATGAAAATAGCAGTGTACAATATTTGATGCTGGCTAATTTTTTAAAGACAGGTAAAAAAATTGAACCGCAAAAAAATAAAGTATTTAAACTTTATCTTGACAGCAACAGCGCCGCAAATTTAATTGGCACGGTTACTACAGATGAAAAAGGAAGGGCTAAAAGTTTTATTCCCCCTTCTTTAAAAGTAATGTGGGATGTAAATTCAGCTCATAAATTTATTGCTATGGCAAATGGTAAAGAGGAAGATGCTGCCGCTGAAATTGAAATTGCAAAAGCCAGGATTAAAATTGATACGTCATCAGAAGAAAATATAAAAAGCATAACGGTACTGGTCACAAAATTTGAAAACGATGCATGGGTGCCTGTTAAGGATGTAGAAATGAAAATCGGTATTCAGCGCCATGGCGGTATACTTTCTGCAGGCGAAGCGGCAACTTATACTACCGACAGCAGTGGTAAAGCAATTGTGCAACTTAATAAAGACAGTTTACCCGGAGACATTAAAGGGAATATAATTTTAGCAGCCAGTGTAGAAGACAATGATCTGTTTGGTAACCTGATAGTTGAAAAAACTGTTCCCTGGGGTGTAAATGTAATAACAGCACCCGGCTTTTTTGATCAGCGTACGTTGTGGAGTACACGTTTTAGAACACCCATCTGGCTATTGGTAATGGCTTACTCTATTGTAATTGGTGTATGGGGTACCATCATATACTTAGTAATGCAAATAATAAAAATTAAAAAATTGGGTAAAGATGATTACCCGGTTTATCCAGCGGTTAATTCAGGTAAAATGGTAATGGAGTAATATCAATTAGGTATTGAAATAATACTGTCTCCGCCACAGGCGGATGTCGAAGGTGGGTTGGCCTCCGCACCGGTTTCGACAGAATAAACCTGGCATTTTTTTAATCGTAAAGATTCAATAGCTGATTGGTATAAAAACAATTAACCCATAAGCAATACAATTTCATGATTAGAAAAAAGAGGACAACCTTAAAAAAGTTGTCCTCTTTGCAATAAAATATATCAGTTTATAAATTTATTCTTCTTTAAAAATTCTGTATTTTAAAGATATGCTTATACCGGGGTGACTTTTTAAAGGGTAATAAGTATCTTCTGCGTTTGCTCTCTCATTTATACCACGTATATGAAACAACTGCCTGTAATTGGCACCAATTTTTACACCGAAATTTTTTGTAAAATAATAAGTTACGCCTGCACCTGCTTCTAAACCAAAAGGCGCTTCCTGTTCGGGTGTAGGAGGAGTTGAATTTCCTTCCGACACACTGTTACCGTCTTTATCTTTTAATTTATAATCGGAGCCAAAAACCAATTCCATAAAGTAAACCAAGTTTTACATACGGTACCAGTTTGGTTGCTTCTTCATTATCTGTTTTAATAAACCGGTACTGGGCACCATATTTTATTAAAAGGTAAAGCGGTGTTTCGCCGGTTAGTTTCCCCGTAGCTGTTACTGCCAAATTATTATAATACTCGGCATTTTAAGAAAATTTTCCTTTAAGCATTAATTCTATATCGCCGTACAGGCTTAGTTTTTTTTCTGTTTCTAAAGATCCTGAATACACAATAGAAAGCACTGGTGAACCTCCGCCATTTCCAATAAAAGAAATATTGCTGCCCAGCTCATGTGTCCTGCCTTCTTTATTTAAGAAACTGGCTTTTTTGTATTGGGCAAAACCTGAGGTTGATAAAATGGTAAAGGCTGTAATTATGGTAACTATTTTCATTTTTATTATTTTAATTTTTAATCGTCTTCTTTCTTTTTTGCAAACCTGAAACCTATGTTCACAAAGGGGTGAGAAGGATTTGTAAAAAATGCAGGATATGAAGCATCATTCAAAATCCAACGATAACCTGCTACTCCAAACAATGTTGTTTTTTCGCTAAGCTTGTAGGCATACCCTCCGCCTATATCAATTCCTCCGTTTGCACCTTCCAGGTAGGTTCTTTTTTCGGGGCTTGCATTAGATGGTGTTACTGTTTCAATTGCACTTCCACGGCCTGCAAGCACAACCTCTACTGCAACTTTTGCAAAGGGTAAACCTTTTATATCTTCATTTTTATTGTCGCCAAAATAAAAGCACCAATTATAACGCCAGGTAAGCATGCCGCCAATTTTTCCGTTAACACCGGCCGTTGTACCGCCAACATTATTATCTTTTGTGGTGTAGGAGTATTTACTTTTAGCGGTATATTCCAGATCCCACCAGTGCCAAATTTTGTTTTTGCCTTTATCTTTTCCATAAATAAATGCAACAGACGGTGTTGCAGAAACGCCATTTCCAAATAAATGCAGCCCTGCTTTAAGACCGTAAAATTTTCCATTACGTGTAAAAAAACTTGCTTTTTTATATTGTGCAGTTGCACTGATACAGCTAATAGTTAAAAATGCAATTAGTGTAATTTTTTTCATCTTATTCATAAGGAGTTTGTGAGCAAAGGAATTATAAGTATATCAGATTTAAGTATAGGAATGGTATAAACGCAATTTTATAATGCGAATTGTATGCAACGCAAAAATGTTAGTAAAAATTATAATGGACGGTAAAATCTTTAAATGCTAAAGGCGGTATCAACAATTTGTGCCTGCTCTTTCGCATGTACTTTACTGTAACCACTGGCAGTAGATGCACTGGCCTGGCGGCTAATGATATAAAAATTTATATTTTTTAAATTCATTCTTAAAAAAGTTGCGGCCCCCATATTCTGCGGCTCTTCCTGCACCCAATACCAAATAGCTTTGCTGTATTTTTTATACAATTCATCCAGTTTTTTTTGCGGTAAGGGATGTATTTGCTCTAATCTTATTATGGCAACATCGGTTCTGTTTTCCTTCTGTTGTTTTTCTGCCAGATCAAAATACATTTTACCACTGCAGAGTAAAACTTTTTTTATGTTACCGGAATCTTTTGCGGTTGCATCATCTATCACTTCCTCAAATCCGCCGCTTGTAAACTCACTCATTAAACTGTACGAAGCCGGTAAACGCAAATTTGCTTTTGGCGAAAAATTTATCAAAGGTTTTCTAAACGGCCACGCCAGTTGTCTTCTTAACAAATGAAAAAAGTTAGCCGCAGTAGTTACATTGGTTACTATCATATTCAGCTCGGCACACATTTGTAAAAAGCGTTCCATCCTTGCGCTGCTGTGCTCCGGCCCCTGCCCTTCGTAACCATGCGGCAACAACATTACTACACCATTCATGCGCTGCCATTTGGTTTCTGCTGCAGCAATAAATTGGTCAATCATAGTTTGTGCACCGTTACAAAAATCTCCAAACTGTGCCTCCCATAAAACTAATGCATTGGGGTTGGCCATGGCATAGCCATATTCAAAACCAAGCACGGCATACTCACTCAATAAAGAATTATAAATTCTAAAAGGCGGTTGTGTTTCTTTAAAATGATTTAAGCGGTTGTATCCTTTGTTATTGGTTTCATCATAAATAACTGCATGGCGGTGGCTGAAAGTCCCCCGCTTTACATCCTGTCCGCTCATTCGTACGTCTTTACCATCTAACAATAAACTTCCGTAAGCCATTAATTCACCTGTGGCCCAGTCAATTTTTTTCTCATCGTTAAATAATTTTAATTTATCCTGTATGAGTTTTTCAATTTTTTTCAATGGTTTAAACCCTTCCGGCCATTTCATCATACCATCAAATAAAATTTTAAAATCGTTTGCAGTTATAGCCGTTATGGGTGATGCATCAAAATCTTCAACTTTTGCTTTGCGTAAACTTTTCCAAACAATTTCGGGTTGCTGGTAATTGTAAGGCAAAGGATTTTGTTTTACTTCATCCAAACGTTCCTGCAAATCGGCTAAAAACTTCTGCTCCATTTCCTTCGCAAGATCTTTTGCATCAGCCTCTCCATTCTCCATTAAATATTGTGTGTAAACTTCTCTTGGGTTTAAATGCTTATCAATTAAAGCATACAATTGCGGCTGCGTAAACTTAGGCTCATCGCCCTCGTTATGGCCATGTTTGCGGTAGCAAACCATATCAATAAAAATGTCGCTGTTAAATTCCTGGCGGTAGAGTGTTGCAATTTCTGCAGCTTTTACCACGGCCTCGGCGTCATCGCCATTTACATGCAATACCGGTGCCTGCACCATTGCAGCAACAGATGTGCAATAATCTGCAGTACGGGCATCTTCAAAATCGGTAGTAAAACCAATTTGATTATTAATAACAAAATGAATAGTGCCTCCGGTGTAGTAACCCGGCAAGCCACTCATTTGCAAAAGCTCATACACAATACCCTGGCCTGCAACTGATGCATCGCCATGTATAAGAATGGGCAAAATTTTATCGTAATCACTGTTATATAAAATGTCTGCTTTACTTCTTGCAAAACCAATTACCACCGGGTCAACCGCTTCTAAATGCGAAGGATTGGGGCAAAGTTTTAAATGAATATTTTTATTATTAACCGTTTGTACCTCACTGCTAAAACCTAAATGATATTTTACATCGCCACTACCCATGGTAGTATCTGGTGTACTTGTTCCTTCAAACTCACTAAAAATTTGCTCATAGGTTTTACCCATAATATTAGCCAGCACATTCAATCTTCCCCGGTGCGCCATACCAATAACCACTTCCTGCACATTATTATCTGCAGAAGTATTTATTATGGCATCTAATGCAGCGATGGTAGTTTCGCCGCCTTCTAAACTAAAACGTTTTTGGCCAATGTATTTGGTATGTAAAAATTTTTCGAACATCACGCCTTCATTCAATTTTTGCAGAATGCGTTTTTTTTGAGGAAGCCCAACCGGCTGCAGCATTGTTCTTTCAACCGCATTAGTAAGCCAGTCAATTTTTTTTTGATTGCTGATGTATTTAAATTCTATACCTAAATGAGTGGTATAACATTTTTGTAAATGAGCAATAATATTTTTTAGTGCAGTTGCGCCAAGACCAATAAGATTGCCTGCATTAAAAGTTTTGTCCAGATCGGCTTCTGTAAAACCATAAAAATCCAGTTCAATATTGGCTCCACGGTCTTTACGTTTTCTTATAGGGTTGGTATCTGCAATTAAATGCCCTTTATTTCTGTAACCCAAAATCATCCGGTACACACGTATTTCGTTCATCCAGTCAATTTCATGTCCACCGTCCACAGACGACAGACCACCCGAATGTTTTGACGGTTGTCCGTTGTCCGTTGTTTGTTGTCCATTATTTACTGCAAAATCAAATCCCTCAAAAAACTTCCGCATTTCTGCTTCTACACTGTTGGGGTCTTTTACAAAATCTTTATACAAACCTTCTATGTAACTGGGATGAGAGTTGGTGATGTACTGAAAATCCTTCATGATAAACTGGGTAATTTTTTTTTGAGCCACACGGCAATAATTCTGTTTAGCTACGTTTGCAAAGTTTATCCTCAAAACATCCGGAACATTCTTCAACAGTAAAGAATTACTGCACCAGAACCTCTACATCAAAGCTTTTTTTCAGTTGCAAATATCGTTATTTATGCGTTAGATATTTCAGCCTTTTTAATCATTTTTCCCAACAGCATAACAATTATGGCGCTTAATAAAACATAGCCCGAAAAATAATAAAAGCCTTCCTGCAATTCTGCTTTGGTATTTTCCATAGCATTGGCACTTAAAAAAGCAACAAAAATACTTATAGCAAAAACATCGGCCATAGCCCATTTGCTTATTGCATTTATAAAACCATACCATTTTGGGCTGGCATTTTTTACCAGCAGCAAATAAAATATTACCCCCGATTTTATCAGCGGAATAATTATCCCAAATAAAAATATGAGCAAAAAAGGCCAGTAATTTTGTCCCTGCCACAAAGTTTGCAATGTTCCTATCACACTTCTTTTTTCGTTA
>NZ_JANPCM010000102.1:0-2294 GCF_031430955.1 Ferruginibacter sp. | reverse complement strand
CCGCTGATTACGCAGATGTCGCAGAAAAGATTTTATAAATTATTTACTTTTCTAAAAATGTCGTTTGCAATATTATTGGAATTAAAGTTAACCAAGATGCCCAATTTTAAACTCGTTAACTTTAAATAAGTTATAGTTTGTTTGTGATGAACTTCGGCTAACTTTTCAACTGACTTTATTTCAATGATTACTTTATCATTCACCAATAAATCAATTCTAAAGCCAATATCAAATTTAATATCATCATAAATTACAGGGAGCGGCACTTCCATTTTTACATTAAGGCCAAGTTTTTCCAGTTCGTACTTTAAAATGTGTTTATAAACATTCTCAAATAAACCAGCCCTGAGTTTTCTAACCACTTTAAAAATAGCATCTCTTATCGGTAAGAAATTTCATTTTCAGACATAATAATAATTTTATTGTGAATTTAAGTTAGCCCGCTAATTTCGCTGATACTTCAACAAGCTCAGTACCCAGAAAGTATAATCTGCGACATCTGCGAAATCAGCGGGCAATACCCTAAGCCGCAGGCTTTTCACCGCCAATCAACAGCAACTCGTTTACCTGTATTTCGGTAACGTATCTTTTAATACCGTCTTTATCAGTGTAGCTGCGGTTAATGAGCTTTCCTTCAATTGCAACTTCTTTGCCCTTGGTTAAAAACTTTTCGGCGATGTCGGCAACTTTACCCCATGCCACCACATTATGCCAGGTAGTTTCGGTAATTTTTTCGCCGGTACGGCCACGGTAAGTTTCGTTAGTGGCCATGCTAAAGCGAGCCAGCTTTTTGCCGTTTTCGGTGTTCTTAACTTCTGGTGCGTTGCCCAGGTTACCAATCAATTGAACTTTGTTTTTTAATGCGTACATGTTTTTTCGTTTTGTGCCGTGCTGTTGTTTTAAAGCCGTGCGATGATTTAATTTATTTCAGCCAACCGGTTTTATTGTTTTGTTCCGATTGACAATGCAAAGATGCGGCGGCAAAAAAGCGGTAGCCGGAGATTATCCTTTTACTTACCTTTATAACCGTATGTAAACGGGTGCATTTGCTAATCGAAAAAAATTTTTCTCTTAAAAACCAAGCTGGTATTATGTTACAACAGAAAGAAACAAAAACCTGTATGAGTTGCGGCAAAGCCGTAAAAGGCCGCAGCGACAAAAAATTTTGTGATGATTACTGCCGGGCTGCTTACAACAACGACCTTAAAAGTGCTGCTAACAATAATATAAGGAACGTAAATAATGCCCTGGGAAAAAACCGCCGCATTTTAGAAAGCCTGTTACCTGATGGTGAAGCAACCGCAAAAGCTAACAAGGATAAACTTATAGAAAAAGGTTTTCAATTTAAATACCATACCCATTTATACCACACCAAAACCGACAAAACTTATTTTTACTGTTATGAGTATGGTTATTTACCGCTGGAGAATAATTGGTACTTGATTGTAAAGAGAGAGGGAGAATAATAAAATCGTTTTACCCATGTTAGAGGAAACCTTTATAAAACTAATTGGTAATTACACAAAAGATGCCCGGCTGGCCAAGCAACTGTGGAATGAAATTGAAGAAAATTATTCCAACAAAAAAAGGTATTACCATACATTAAACCATCTTGAAAGTTTATTGCAACAGCTGTTTACAATTAAAATAAAAATTGAAGATTGGGATACCGTTTTATTCTCTTTGTATTACCACGACATTATTTACAACCCACTAAAAACTACCAACGAAGAAAAGAGTGCAGCGTTTGCTGAAAACCGTATGCAACTGATTGGTGTTCCTCAAATGACTATTGAAAATTGTGTGCGCCATATTTTGGCTACTAAAAAACATCTTTTAAGTGCAGATAACGACACCAATATTTTTATTGATGCCGATCTTTCTATTTTAGGGCAACCATGGAATGTGTATGAAAATTATTATAAACAGGTAAGAAATGAATACTCCCTTTACCCAGACCTGATTTATAAACCCGGAAGAAAAAAAGTACTGCAGCATTTTTTACAAATGGAAAGGATATTTAAAACGGATTATTTTTTTGAAAGGTTTGAGAGCCAGGCGAAGGCGAATTTGGAGAAGGAATTGAATAGGTTTTGAAGATTTTCGAAAAGCATTTTTGAATAGATTATTAGACCGCTAGTGCTAATTGTTAACAATCTTGAAAATTGGGGGAAATCTAACAAAACAGGGGAAAGGAAACATTACCTTAGAGTTTATAAAAAATAAAAAGAATTTTTACATGACACAGATTGCAATTAACCAACAAATTGAAGCCCTTAAAAAAGTTACCCGGG
>NZ_JANPCM010000101.1:0-2723 GCF_031430955.1 Ferruginibacter sp. | reverse complement strand
GTTTCATAATAAATAATATCACGAATGGCATCCTCGTTAAAAACCATCACTTCGGTTTGTATGGGTTGCCGGTTTGGTGGTGGGGTATTAATGATGCTCAGGTCTCTTGCACCCATCAAACTAAACTGTAAAGTTCTTGGGATTGGGGTGGCCGTTAGTGTAAGCGAATCAACCGTTGCCCTTATTTGTTTTAATTTTTCTTTTGCAGCCACACCAAATTTTTGCTCCTCATCAATGATCATTACACCCAAATCTTTAAACTTAACATCTTTACTCAGCAAAGCATGTGTACCAATAATGATGTCAATTTTTCCTTCGGCTAATTTTGCAAGTGTTTCTTTTTTTTCTTTAGAAGATTTAAAGCGGTTGATAAAATCTACTGTTACCGGAAAATCTTTTAAGCGTTCTCCAAAAGTTTTATAATGTTGATACGCAAGAATAGTTGTAGGCACTAATACAGCAGCCTGCTTTCCATCACAGCAACTTTTAAAAGCGGCACGTATTGCTATTTCTGTTTTACCAAAACCCACATCACCACAAACCAAACGGTCCATTGGCGATGGTTTTTCCATATCACGTTTTACATCTTCTGTTGCTTTGCCCTGGTCGGGTGTATCTTCATAAATAAAACTGGCTTCCAGTTCTGTTTGCATATAATTATCGGGGCTGAATGCAAAACCTTCCTGGCTTTTTCTTTGTGCGTAAAGTTTTATTAAATCGGTAGCAATATCTTTTACCTGCTTTTTTGTTTTGTCTTTTAATTTATTCCAAACATCACTGCCTAATTTATTCATTTTAGGAATGCTGCCTTCCTTACCACTGTACTTTCCTATTTTATGTAAACTGGAAATATTTACATACAACAAATCGCCATCTTTATATTGAATACGCACTGCTTCCTGCAATCTTCCATTGGCTTCTATTTTTTGTAAGCCGCTGTACACACCAACGCCATGATCGATATGTGTTACATAATCTCCGGGTTGTAATTCCCTTAATGTTTTTAAAGTAAGCGCTTTGTTTTTACTAAAGGCCTGTTTTACTTTGTATTTATGATAGCGTTGAAAAATTTGATGATCCGTATAACAAACACATTTTAAATCATCATCAATAAAACCTTCGTGGATAGATGTGGGAATGGGTATTACATTTATATCGGCTTTTAAATCCTGGAATATGATATGTAATCTTTCTAGCTGCTTAGGATTTTCTGCAAATAAATAAATGTTGTATTTTTTTGCTTCGTACTCTTTTAAATTTCTAATTAAAATTTCAAACTGCCTGTTAAAAGCAGGCTGCTCTTTTATTGCATATTCAATATTGATTATTGATTGTTGATTATTTTTCTGAAAATAAGCTTTGCTTCCAAATTCAATAATATGCCTGAGTTGAATTTGTTCTTCAATACTATCAGCACTTACAAAATCATTTACTGTAAAATCTTTTCTGGTTAAGTTGTCTTCCGTTTCTTCAATGGTAGTTTTTATTACAACCTCCGCATTCCAAATACCAAACGATTCTTCCTCCTGTAAAATTTTTTCTTTAATAAAATTCCAATCCTCACTCCATACCACAGCATTCTCCGGTAAAAATTCAAGAAATGAAATTTTTTCTCCGGTTTCATTTTGTAAAATATCTACATTGGGGATGATGTTTACCTGCAATAATTTTCTTTCACTCAATTGAGTTTCGGGATCAAAAATTCTTATACTGTCCACCTCGTTGCCAAACAATTCTATGCGGTAAGGTTTTTCGTTACCAAAAGAATAGATATCCAGAATGCCACCACGTACAGCAAACTGCCCGGGCTCGTAAACAAAATCGGTTCTTTCAAAACCATAGTCAACAAATTTTCCTAAAATGTCGTTTACATCAAGTGTATCACTTTGCTTAACCGAAATAATATTATCTGAAAGTGTTTTTGATAACACTACTTTTTCAAATAAAGCTTCGGGATAGGTGATGATGATATTTTTATTGTTGCCCCCTGCTAATCTTGTTAACGCCTCAGTACGCAGCATTACATGGCTGGGGTTTAGCAGGCTGTAATTTTTTTTATTTTTAAAAGAAGAAGGAAAATAAAAAAGGTTTAAAGCGCCGGTTAAATTTTCTAACGTGTTATGAAAATAAGCGGCTTCTTCCGCATCCCGTAAAATAATTAAATGATTGAGCTGGCTGGCAGAAGGATTATTAAAAACTGATGCTATTATAAATTGTGAGGCACTACCATGAAGGCCGGATAAGTGAATTCGCTGGGGTTTAGACAATGTGATGCAATCCACTATTTTAAAACAGCGGGGGTCATTTGCATAATCTTTCAACAACACTTCCAAATTCATTGCGGCTGCAAATATAAGATACATTTTTGTAGAAGGCTGTCTTAAAAATACCCAGCGATTGTCATTTTGAGATTATCGAAATATTACAATCGCTGGCAAACAAATCTGTAGCCATTTCGATAAAATCAATGTGATAGATTTCTTTGCTTTTGAGATAGTCTCTAAAAAAATGCGATAATTGTGTAAGACAATATTTTTTGTATCTTTCTAACCAAAACTAATAAAATGGCTATAGAACCCTGGCGCACAGCAAAAGTTATTAAAATTGAAAATGAAACCACTAACACCAGAAGATTTTGGTTACAGGTACCCGAGCTGGAAAGCTTCGATTATAAACCCGGCCAGTTTGTAACACTGGATTTGCCCATACATGAAAAAACAAAT